>CAZVVS010000260.1:0-7124 GCA_964630585.1 uncultured Gordonia sp. | reverse complement strand
GTAGAACGAGCCGACGCCGGTCATCGGCGGCGGCCCGACGGTCAGCGGCGGCGCCGGATCGGGTTGTCGCGGTCACGGGAGGTATTGCACCATGGCCAGCCGCAGGACGCCGTCCTCGTCGGCGACGACGACGCGCAACCGGAAGTCCGTGCTGCGCGCCGGCGCCTGCGCGGTAGCGGCGAGGTCGACGGTGGCGAAGACGAGCACCTCGGCCTGATCGCCGCGGCGCGCGGTAAGGCCGGTGCCCTGCACTCGACCATTGGAGACGGTGCCGGCAGCGCGTACGAAGGCGGTGTAAGCGTCGGCAGACTGGGCGAACTCGTCGTGGAACTCACCGGTCGCGCCGGCGAGGACACGCTTGGCCCGGTCGGGCTGGCCGGGCGCGACGGACAACAGCAGGTTGACGCGGTCAGCCGCGGCGCGCTGGAACTCCTCGTCGGATGGTCCGCGCCCCGAGATCAACGCCGCAATGATCCCGCTGATCGCGGCAACGGCGGCCACCGCGACCACAACGCGCGACCACCGGGCCGCACCATGGGCCCCCGCCAGGTACTCGGCCCGCGCACGGCGTTCGGCCGCCAAGAGCTCGCGGTCGCCCCCCTGCGAACCCACGCCTACTGGCCGATGCGCTTGTTGTACTCGGCGCGCTGGGAGCTGTCGTACTTGAGGAAGATGTGGTCGAGACCGGTCATCGTGCGGGCCCGACGCTTGAGTCTCTGCGGCATGATCGTGTTGGCGTGCACCCACCCCATCGAACGCGGAGCCGCGGCGCGCACCTGCGGGGTGATGATCGTCGCGATGATCCCGGCGGCGACGACGTCGGGTTCGACGACGCGGATGTAGCGATTCGTCTCCAAACCGCTGATCAGCCCGGTATTGGTAAACGAGGGCAGGATCGTCGAGACCGCCACACCGGTGTCGGCGAGTTCAGCGTTGAGCGCCTCGGAGAACTCGATGACCCCGGCCTTCGCGGCGTTGTACACGGCGAGCCCCGGCGTCGGCAGGCGGCCGGCGACCGACGCGACATTGACAATGTGGCCGTGTCCGCGGGCGACCATCCGCCGCGCTGCTGCCTGCGTCCCCCAGATGACGCCCATCAGATCGATGTCGATGGTGCGCCGGATCAGCGCCGCGTCGTAGTTGAGAAATGGTCCGACGGGCATGATCCCGGCGTTGTTGACCCAAACGTCGACCGGGCCGACGATCCTCTCGGCCTCATCGAGGAAGGCCTCGATCGACTCGGTCGACGTGACGTCGAGTTCCAGGCCTTCCACGCCGAGATCGGCCGCGGCCTTCCCGACGGCTTCACCGTCGACGTCGCCGAGGATGACGCGCGCCTTCGCGGCGACCAGCTGCGTGGCGGTTTCGAAGCCGATGCCGCGCGCGCCGCCGGTAATCACGACGACTTTGTCGCGCAGGGCATCGGTGTTGACGGGTCGGGAATTCAACGCGGGTACTCCTCGGGCAGTCGGGCAGTCGAGACCGGTGGTCAGTAGATCATCGGCGCGAGGAAGTTCGCGGCGAGTTGGCGGACGTACTCCGGCGTCGTGCGCGCCGGGTCGGTGACGGGATTCTCCAAATAGGAGATGACCAGGCGGACATGCAGCTCGACCGCTTGGCGCAGCAGCTCGTCGGGCATCGTTGCGCCGACCTCGCGCATGGTCGCCATGATGCGTTCGGTGACGATGTCGATGAACAGTGTGTTGATCGAGTCGGCGAAGTTGCGGATCTCGTAGTCCTCCAACACCATGCGGCTCAGCAATGGGTCGGTGCTGATCATCTCCGCGCCGGTGGCGAATGCCTCGATGACGGCCTCGCGCGGTCCGAGACCGGCGACGGCGTCCTCGAGCTGGCGCATCCCCCGCTCGTACGCTTCGCTGGCGACGGCCAGCAGCAGGCTGTCCTTGTTGGGGAAGCGCCGGTAGAGCGTCGACCGGCTGACGCCGGCTGCCGCAGCCACCTCGTCCATGTTGGCGCGACGCGCCCCGACCGCGGCGAACTCGTTCGCCGCGGCATGCAGGATCGCCGATTCCTGGTCCTCTACGGTTGCCGTGCTGCGCGCCTTACGGCTGCTCATGTGAGTCGCTGCAGGTTGACCGGCAGCTTGTCCTTCGGCACCGGAAGCGCGCTGTAGTCCATCGGCACGACGTAGTCCGACGGCACCGTCCACTCGTAGTCGCGCAGCAGGTTGTGCATGATCGTCTTGATCTCCATCTGGCCGAAGTACAGCCCGATGCACTTGTGCACGCCGCCGCCGAACGGCATCCAGGCGAAGCGGTGCCCTTTATCCTCGGCGCGATCGGCGTCGAAGCGGCCCGGATCGAAGACGGTGGGATTGGTGTAATACTGCGCGTCGCGGTGGTTGGTCAGCTGCGGCACGGTCACCATCGTGCCCTTGGGGATGAAGTAGCCCTGGACTTCGGTGTCCTTGATCGCCGTGCGGGGCTGCGCAGGCACCGGCGGGCACAACCGCAGCGATTCCTTCATCACGTTATCGAGGATGGTGAACTTGCCCAGGTCCTCGTACTCGAGCGTCTTGGGCAGTTCGAAGGACTGGGCCCGGGCCTGGTCCTGCCACCCGATGTTCTTCGCGAGGTGGTAGGCCATCTGCGTCATGGTGATCGTCGACGTGTCGTGGGACGCCATGAGCACGAAGATCATGTGGTTGACCACGTCCTCGTCGGTGAAGGTGTGCCCCTCGTCGCTCTCCGCGTGGCAGAGCACCGAGAACAGGTCGGGGGTCTGTTTGGCCCGCTTGGCGTCGATGTTGGCGTAGAAGAACTCCTCAAGCACTTTGCGTGAGCGGACACCCTTCCACCAGCGACCGGGCGGGATCGGTTTGCGCACGAAGGCCACCCCGGCGCGAACCGTCTCAATGAACGCTTTGTTGAGCTTGTCGGCCTCATCCTTGGGCAGTTCGACACCCAGGAACACCTCCAGGGCGACGTCGAGGGTCAGCTCCTTGAATTCGCTGAACAGCTTGACCTTGCCGGTCGGGAAATTCGCGACCCGCTCCTCGATGACCGGCTGCATCTCGCCGAAGTAGCCCTTGAGGACCTTGGGCGTGAAGGCCTGCTGCAGGATGTGGCGATGGTGGCGGTGCTCGTCGAAATCGAGGAGCATGACTCCGCGGTTGAAGAACGGCCCGATGAGGTAGCTCCACGCGGGCCCATTGGCGAAAGCCTTCTCCTTGTTCATCAGGATCTGCTCGGCGGCGGGCGCGCCTGCACAGGTGACGATGTGGGTGCCGAATGCCTTCATCGACGAGACGTCGCCGTACTCCTCGTGCCGCGCAGCACTGAACCCGAAGGGGTCGCGGCGCATCCGCAGGATCTCCAGGACACCGTTGCGGGGGTTGTCCGGGATGCTCTTGAGTTCGCTTTCGACGGTTTCCTGCGGCTGGACTGCAGTCATGGGGATCTCCTCGTTCGCGCGGTAGGCCGTGCGCGGTGTGGCCTACATCTCAGACTACACCGATTGAAACAAAGATCTACGTTTGTTTCAAGCTTTGTCGAGAAGGGCGTGACACCGCACCAACCGTTCGCGCCACCAACGCTCCCGATCGGGTCCTGCCAGCGGGGCGCCGCCGTCGACCTCCGCGGCCGTGCGCCGCAGCTCGCTGTTGATCGGGCGCATCGGGTGCGCGGTCACATCGTCGACGAAGAGCGCGCCGGTTCCCAGCCCGCAAGCGTGATCGAGGGTGGGCAGCGCGGTCGCCGTCGCGATGCCCGCGCTGATACCGACGGCGGTGTCCAGCGCGCTGGACACGACGATGGGCAGTGGAATCTGCTCGGCGAGTTCGAGCACGCGGCGCATCCCACCCAATGGCGCGACCTTGACGACGGCGATGTCGGCCGCGTCGGCGGCCACGACGCGCAGCGGGTCCTCGGCCTTGCGGATCGATTCGTCGGCGGCGATAGGCGTCGATACGCGCCGACGGACCGCGGCCAGCTCGTCCACACTTGCGCACGGCTGCTCGACGTACTCCAAGTCCCCCAGCGCCCGGATGGCCGTGACCGCTTCCTCCACCGACCAACCGCCGTTAGCGTCGACCCGGACCTTCGCGACGAGGTCGCGGACGGCTTCGACGCGTTCGATGTCGTCGCGCAGCGACTGCCCCTTTTCGGCGACCTTCACCTTGGCTGTGCGCGCACCGGGGAACCGGGCGAGGACGGCGGACACTTCCGACGCGGGGACGGCCGGCACCGTCGCGTTGACCTCGACGGTGTCGCGCACTGCCGGCGGCGGCCCGAGCCACGCGGCTTCGATACCCGCGGCGAGCCAGTGTGCGGCCTCCTCGTCGTCGTATTCGACGAACGGCGAGAACTCGCCCCACCCGGCGGGGCCGTGGAAGAGCAACGCCTCGCGAACGGTGATTCCACGGAACCGGACGCGCATCGGCAGGGCGACCACGACCGCGGTGGCGAGCAGGTCCTCGGCCGACGGGATCATGCATCGCAGAGTATCCGACCAGACTTTGAAACAACTTTTGCGATCCGTTTCATTCTCGGGCTATTCTTGATCGCATGACAGTCCAAGACTTCTCGGAGCGCACGACAGTCCAAGACTTCGAGACCAGCGTGCGCGAGGCGGAGCCCAGCATCCTCGATGCCCCGACTTTCGACGACGACATCGACTCGCTGCCGCTGCGCCTCGGCGCCGACTCCCTGGTGTGGAAGTTCTACGGCGACATCCGCGGCCTGCTGGGCTTCCAGCGTGTCGCCGGCACCGAGAACTGCATCGAGCAGCTCGCCAAGGGCGTGGAGGACCACTCGGTCATCTTCAGCGACTTCATCGGGCGCGGTAAGCGCACCGGGCCGCCGATCATGAAGACCGTCTACTCCGACGATCCCTACGGCTGGGGCCACAAGGTCCGCGATTTCCACCGCGACATCAAGGGGACCATCAGCGACGGTTCGCGCTACCACGCACTGAACCCGGAGCTGTTCTACTGGGCGCACGCAACCTTCGTCGACCAGACCATCTACGTCACCGACACCTTCATTCGTCGCCTCTCCTACGACGAGAAGGCGCAGATCTTCGAGGAGTCGAAGGTCTGGTACCAGCTCTATGGCGTGAGCGCGCGCAGCCAGCCGCAGACCTACGACGAGTTCGTCGCGTACTGGAGCGCGATGTGCGACAAGTTCGTCCCGACCAAGACGATCGTCTACGCCACCGGCTACCTGCGCCAGGGCGTGCCGGGCCCCAAGTGGATGCCCGCCCCGATCTGGAAGATCGTGTCGACGCCGATCAACGGCGCCCTGCGCCTGGTCTTCATCGGCACGCTGCCACAGCAGATGCGCGACGTCTGCCGACTGGAGTGGACGCCGAAGCAGCAGCGCCGCTTCGACCGCTTCGCCGCCTTCATGCGCACGGCGAACCCGGTGATCAACCGGCTGCCGTTGCGGATGCTCTACACCTCATGGGCCTACGACGGCTGGAAGCGCGAGGGCGTCGACCCCCGCAAACTCCACAACGGCTAAGCGCTCTGCCCGACGTTTCGTCAATCCAGCATCGATCGGTGCGGGGTTGACGAAACCGTGAGGGCTAGGTCGACTATCGGCGGTCGCGGAACCAACCCGCTCGGTAGGCCCGCCACACCGCCTCCTGCCAATAGCCCCACGCGTGGGTGCCCTGCAGTTGGTAGTCGGTACTCAGATCGAGTCCGTCGCCTCCGGCCTTCGTCTCAAACGCCTTGGTCTGCGCCGCAGCGGCAGTCTCCAGCGGCATCCCCTTGGCCGTGTCCTCGCTGATGCCGTCGTGCCTGCCCGGCGCCCCGGTCGCGGCGGCGACCCGCACCTTCATCCCGCGCATTTGCGGGGTCAGGTTAAACGGGTCGTTCTTCATCCAGCGCTCGCTCCACGGCGGGCCCCACATGTCGTCGGCGTTGTACGGACCCCGGCCCGCCGCGTTGCCCGCCTCGATCAGCGCGACCCGGATGTTCTCGCGCATCGTCGGCGCCGACAGGTTGAGATAGCCGGACATGGAGAACGCATGCGAAATCCGACGACGGTGATAGGCGGCGTAGGTCAGCGCCGAGTTTCCGCCCATCGAGATGCCCATGATGGCGTACTTGTGCCACGGACCCGCGGCCATGCCGCGAGCGTCCAGCTGCTTGATGATCTTGGTGAGCCGACACGTCCAGCGGTACCGGAACTTCTGCTTGTTCTCCGGCTTGTTGTCCCAGTCGGTGTAGAAACTGGCGAGGCCGCCGATCGGCTGCACGACGTTGACCCCGCGCGAGGCGAGGCCCGAGATGTTCGTCTGACGACGCCAGCCGCTCATCCCGCCGGTGGCCCGCAGACCGTCCAGTGCGATAACGGTCTTGTAGTTGCCGGAGCGCTTCCACACGTCGACCGGCGATTTCGGCATGCCGCACCCCGTTGTGTAGAAGCGGGTGCGCACGACGGCGTCAGCGGGCGCGGCGCTGATGCACGTGGCCATCAGCGCGCCGACCACTAGGGCGACGGCGGGTACCCCTCGACGACCCGACAGCACCCGAAACAAATGTTTGCGCACGTCGGAAGACTATTTACGACGGCGACCAGCCCACAAGGCTTGTGTCTCAATGCGAATTGCATCGAGACCTCGTGTTAATACAGTGACGGGTGTGATCTACCCGACTACTTGAGGCGCTCTTCCTCTTCCCGCTCGAGGCGCTCGCGCTCACGCTGGCGAGCCTTCTCTTCTTCTTCGATCTTCTGCTCGCGCTCATTCTTGTTGCTCATGCGTGAAGTGTATCGAGGAACACCGTTGCGGGAACCGTCGGGGACGGGATTCAAGGGGCACCGTTCACGTCGGCAGTGATCACGGTGTGATGCTCGCCAAGGGCGACAAGGCGCTCCAAGATCAGCTCACTCGACGCATCACGCGTGAGCTGAATTTTGCCCCCGACCACCAGGAGCGGTGGCCGCTTGACGTTTGCCAAAGCGACGCGCAGCAACCCGTCGGTCAACTCGCGGGCAGGTCGGTGAGGTAGGCGTCCAGCGTGGGAGCGGAAAGTCGCCGGACACCGGTTGACATAGGCGTTCAAGCTACTCCTCGTGAGCCGCCCGGACCCACTTGAACGACGGCGCGTCCCAGCGCAGCCGCTCGCTGACCACGTCCTTGACGGTGACTGCTTC
>CAZVVS010000259.1:0-7192 GCA_964630585.1 uncultured Gordonia sp. | reverse complement strand
CCCGTCCGTGGCCTGTTCAAGGTCGACACCGAGGCGCTGCGCGCCTACGACGTGGTGCACCCGGCTCTTGGCCGACCACTCGTGGACCTGCCGATACCCGCGGGCCGCAGCGCCCGGGTGGACACCATCGCGCTCTACCCCGGTGTCAGCCCGGGAACGATCGCCGCGGCCGTCTCCCAGAACGCGGCGGGCATCGTGCTGTCGGCGACCGGCTCGGGCAACACCCACCCCGACATCACCGCCCAGGTGTCGCTGGCGGTGCAGCAGGGCGTCACCGTAGTGGTGAGCACGCGGGTGCCCTACGGCGAAGTAGCCGCCCGCTACGGCGGCGGTGGAGGCGCGGTCGACCTGGTCGCTGCCGGTGCACTCGTCTCCGCGTGGCTGCGCGCTCCCCAGGCCCGCATGGCGCTGATCGCGCTGCTCACCGCCGGGGCGAGTCGCGACGACGTGGCGTCGTTCCTCGCCTCCTCCGGACCCGGGTAAACAGCGACGCCGTCCTAATCCCAGGCCAGCGAGTCCAGTGGATCGGCCGAGTGCAGGCCTGGTTCGGGCAGACTGAACGTACGGGCCACCCCGGGACCGGTTACCCGCGTCTCGAAGCGCACGGTCACCACCCCATGGCCGGTCCCCTGCACCCAGCCGTGGCCATATTCGTCATGGCGCACGTCTGACCCGGTCTCCCACGGCTGCGCGTCGCCGGATCCCCCAGTCTCGTCGGCATCGATCGGCGGTCCGTCGTGGACGTCGTCGGGCAGCTCACCGGCACGCACGAGCACACCGGCACCGTCGAAGGCGCTGTCGAAGTCCTCCTCGGCCGGGTCCGGCGCCGACGCGGCGTCGGCGGGGCTGTCGAACAGCGTGAACTGTTCGGCTGCGGTGAGGCCGGAATAGCCCACGCCGACGAGGCGGATCGGACCGATCTCGAGTGGGTCGAGAGCCAGTCGCTGCGCGGCGGCGGTCAAGTCCGGTAGGTCGGTGGTGCCGACGGCCAGGGTGACCGATCGCGTCAGCACAGACATATCGGCCCGTTTCAGCTTCAGCACGACCGTCCGTGCCATCCGACCATCGGCCATCAACCGCCGGTGGGCGTCGGCAGCAGCGCGAGAGATCTCGGCTCGCAACGGCTCGAGTGCGACGATGTCGGCGGCCATCGTCGACTCCGAGGAGATCTGCTTGGCCGCAGCGCGCTCGTGCACCGGCCGGTCGTCGACCCCGCGGGCCAGCTCGTGCAACGCGTGGCCGACTTTCGCGCCGAGCACCGAGGCCGCCTCGCTGGGCGCCAGCGCGGCGAAGTCGCCGATCGTCTCAATGCCCAGCCTGGCCAATTTGTCACCAGACACGGGGCCGATCCCCCACAGCTTGCGCACCGGCAAGGCGTGCAGGAACGCCAGCTCGCGCGACGGTTCGATCACCAGCACCCCGTCGGGCTTGGCGCCGCCCGACGCGATCTTCGCGATCTGCTTGCCACTGCCCAGGCCGACCGACGCGGTCAACCCGGTCTCCTCGGCGATCCGCGCCCGCAACTCCTCGGCAAAGGCCCGGGCCGAGTCCGCATCGGCGCCGGCGAGTCCGGCCGGCTCTCCGAACGCCTCGTCATAGGACAGCATCTCGATGATCGGGATCGCCTCCCGCACGACGTCGAAGACCCGCCGGCTCGCCACTCGATACACCGCACCCCGCGGCGGTACGACTACCGCAGCGGCGCCGACCAGCCGACGCGCCTGGTGCATGGGCATCGCCGAGCGAGCACCGAAAGCGCGGGCCTCGTAACTCGCACCGGCCACCACTCCCCGACCGCCCCGGCCACCGACGAGCACCGGTCGGCCGCGCAGCGTCGGGCGGGTCAGCTGCTCCACCGACGCGTAGAAGGCGTCCATGTCCAGATGCAGCACCCACCGGGCGCTGGTCTCGGTTCCGCCTCCGGCGGTCGTGCTGGCGCCCACCGGCGGCTAGGCCTTGCGGATGTCCGCGGTCACGCCGTCGCCCAGTTCGACGGCACCCGCGCCGCCGTCGTGGTCCACCTCGAATTCGACGGCTAGCACCTCGTCGGCGATCAACCCGGAATGCGTGAGCGCGGTATCCACGCGGTCGGCCGGCACCACCAGCCGCACGACGATGCGGTCGGAGATGTCCAGATCCAGGTCGCGGCGGGCCTCCTGCAGCTCGCGGACGCGGTCCTTGGCCCAGCCCTCGGCTTCCAGCTCCGGGGTGACCGTGGTGTCGAGCACCACCAGGCCGGCGCCGCCGGGAAGCTCGGCGGTCGAATCCGGCTCGGTCGCGACGAGTTTGCGGGCGTACTCGCCGTCGACCAGCTCGATGCCATCGGCAACGACGACCTCCTGGCCGTCGGCACCCGTGCGGACCTGCCAGTTCCCGGACTTGACGGCCTTGATCACCCGCTGGACGTCGCGGCCCAGGCGCGGCCCGGCGGCACGCGCGTTGACGACCACCTCGTTGCGCCCGAACTCCGACGGATCATCACGCAGCACAACGGATTTCACGTTCATCTCGTCGGCGACGAGATCGGTGTAGGGCGCCAACCGCGCCGCGGTGGGTGCGGCGATCGTCAGCTGAGGCAAGGGCAGGCGCACGCGCAGCTTGTTCGCCTTGCGCACGCTCGAGGTCACCGAGCACACGGCACGCACCTCGTCCATTGCCGCGACCAGCTCTTCGTCGTGCGGCAGCTCGTCGGCGCTCGGCCAATCCGTCAGGTGCACCGACCGCCCACCGGTCAGTCCCCGCCAGATCGCCTCGGTGGCCAGCGGCAACAGCGGCGCCGCCAGTCGGCTCGCGACCTCCAGCACCGTGTACAGCGTGTCGAAGGCCGCCGGCTCCTCGTCCTGCCCGGCCCAGAAGCGGGCCCGCGAGCGACGGACGAACCAATTGGTCAGCGACTCGCAGAACTCGCGGAACGAGTCACACGCCCCGGAGATGTCATACGTCTCCAACGCCTGGGTGATCTCGTCGCGCGTCGCCGCCAGCTTGGCCAGGATGTAGCGGTCCAGCAGGTTGTCCGAATCGGTGCGCCACGTGGCGGGCCGCTCGGCGTAGAGCTGCAGGAAGCTGTAGGCGTTCCACAGCGGCAGCAGCGCCTGGCGGACTCCCTCGCGGATGCCCTGCTCGGTGACCACGAGGTTCCCGCCGCGCAGGATCGGGCTGGCCATTAGGAACCAGCGCATCGCGTCGGACCCGTCGCGGTCGAACACCTCGTTGACGTCGGGATAGTTGCGCTTGGACTTGCTCATCTTCTGGCCGTCGTTGCCCAGCACGATGCCGTGCGCGGACACGTTCCGGAATGCCGGCCGATCGAAGAGGGCAGTCGAGAGCACGTGCAGGTTGTAGAACCAGCCGCGCGTCTGCCCGTTGTACTCGACGATGAAATCGCCAGGATTGTGCGCGATCTCGTCATTGCCGCCGTCGAACCATTCACGGTTCTCGAACGGGTAGTGCACCTGCGCATACGGCATCGAGCCCGACTCGAACCAGCAGTCGAGGACCTCGGGTACCCGGCGCATCGTGGACTTGCCGGTCGGATCGTCGGGATTGGGCCGGGTCAGCTCGTCGATGTGCGGTCGGTGCAGGTTGTCCGGGCGCACACCGAAGTCGCGCTCGAGCTCGTCGAGCGAGCCGTACACGTCGATCCGCGGGTGCGCCGGGTCGTCGGACACCCACACCGGGATGGGGGCGCCCCAGTACCGGTTGCGGCTGATATTCCAGTCGCGGGCCCCCTCGAGCCACTTGCCGAACTGACCGTCGCGGATGTGCTCGGGCGTCCAGTTGATCTCCTGGTTGAGCTCGACCATCCGGTCGCGGATCTTGGTGACCGCGACGAACCAACTCGGCACCGCCATGTAGATCAGCGGTTGCCCCGAGCGCCACGAATGCGGGTAGGAGTGCTCGATAGTCTCGTGCCGGAGCACCCGCCCGGCGGCCTTCAGGTCCTTGATGATCGCCGGATTGGCGTCGAAAACCATCTGTCCCTCGTACGGCGGCACCTCGGCGGTGAAGCGGCCGCCCTCGTCGAGCGGGCGCACGACCTCGATTCCGTTGGCCGTCGCGACGTCCATGTCCTCCTCACCGAACGCGGGTGCTAGGTGCACAACGCCGGTACCGGAATCGGTGGTCACATAATCGGCCAACAACACCACGTGCGAGTTCATGTGGCCGGCGAAGAAGTCGAAGGGCGGCGTATACGACAGTCCGGCCAGCTGCTTGCCGGCGTAAGTCGCGACTGTCTCGACTTCTCCCAGCTCAGCGGTATAGCTGCCCAGCAGCGCGGTGGCCAGCAGGTACTCGGTGCCGTCGGCGACGCGCACATGGCTGTACTCGACGTCGGGGTGCACCGCGATCGCAAGGTTCGACGGCAGCGTCCACGGTGTCGTCGTCCAGATCAACGCGTTCACGCCGTCCAGAGCCGCGAGTTCCCCATCGGCATGCAGCGGCATGGTGACGGTGAGCGCGGGGTCCTGGCGCATCTTGTAGGCGTCGTCGAGTTTGGACTCCTGGTTGCTCAGCGGCGTCTGTTCGTACCAGCTGTAGGGCAGCACGCGGTAGCCCTGGTAGACCAAGCCCTTGTCGTAGAGCTCCTTGAACGCCCACATGACCGACTCCATGAAGTCCAGGTCGAGGGTCTTGTAGTCGTTGTCGAAGTCCACCCAGCGCGCCTGGCGGTGCACGTAGCTGCGCCACTCGCCGGTGTACCGCAGCACCGAGTCGCGACAGTACTCGTTGAACTTGTCGACGCCCATCTGCTCGATCTGCGACTTGTCGGTGATCCCGAGCTGGCGCTCGGCCTCCAACTCTGCCGGCAGACCATGGGTGTCCCAGCCGAATCGTCGCTCCACGCGCTTGCCGAGCATGGTCTGGAAGCGCGGGACCACATCTTTGACGTACCCGGTCAGCAGGTGGCCGTAATGCGGCAGACCGTTGGCGAACGGCGGCCCGTCGTAGAAGACGAACTCGGGTGCATCGGCGCGGTTGTCGATGGATGCGACGAACGTGCCGTCGGCGTCCCAGTAGTCGAGCACCGTCTGCTCGATATCGGGGAACTTCGGTGCGCGCGGTGTGCCACCGGTGAGGTCGACGACGGGATAGGGGCGGGACCGGTCGGTCGTGGTCACAGGGGTGCCTCCGTGCTCGTGCTGGCACGGGGACGGCGTCGGCGCTGCTGCGCCGAAACGTCGCGGTACCACCCCGCTTGCCGGGCGCACACTCCTGAAATCAAGCAAAATCAAGGCGTGCCGCGTCGGCCACTCGTTCGTCGGGCTGTGACGGGCCCAGACCCGCTCGGTTCTATTGGGGCGCGCCGCGGACGGCGGACCTGTTCTTCCGAGTGCTCCCCGGTGATTGCCGGATCATCGCATCTGACAGCTTAGTCAGTCCTGCGGCGGACGCCAATTGGGATCGAGCGCGTCGATCGGCTGGGACCGTCGCGGCTCGGGGCTGCGCGGTCGCCGGGGCTGCGGCGGCTCGGGCGGGAGATCGTTGACGTGCCGAATCGCCTCGCGGGACTGGTCGGAGACGAGCGCCGACCCCGATGGCGGGATCGAGGCTTCCCACCGGATCGCCTCCGGGTCGCCGACGACGGTGGGATTGGCACCGCTGGCCTCGACGCGCGGAATCGATCCGGTCGAGGTGACGTAGTCGTGCAGGTCGCCGACCCGTCGACGACCGCCACGCGGGGGCTGCGCAGTGGGCGGCTGGCCCGGTGCGCCCGTAGCCGACACGGTCGGGACCGTGAACGCGGGTCGACTGGGTGCCGGGGCCGGTGCTGCAGGCTCGGCCGCAGCGGGCACGGTGTATGGCGGCTGGGCAGGACGCGGCGGCACGACCGGCGGGGCGGGGATCGGCGACGGGGCCTGGGCTACGGCCGGGAACGGCTGGCCCGGTGCCGGAATCGATTGATTCGGAGCGGGAATCGGCTGACTCGGTGCCGCAATCGGCTGATCTGGCGTTGCCGCCGCGAACGGGCCACCATGGGCAGGCTGATGCGCTGTCGGCGCCGCAGGCGCAGGTGGCTGCCCGGCGGAGGCAGCAGTCGGGTCGTCGAGCTGTCCGAGATGGAGCGGCCCGGTGAAGTCGGGCTCGGCCTCCCGGAAGCCCGCAATCGCATCACCGGCATGCGTCAACGGACCCACGGCTCGGCGGGTGACGGCGCCGGTTCCGGCGACCGCGGCAAATGCCCCCGAGTCGCGCCGGGCCTCGCGCTGCGCGACGAACGCGTCGACGTCCTCACCGAGGAAGGCACCGGTCGTCGGCGCATCGGCGACCTTGCCGGCACTGGCACCCCGGCGGATGTCGATGAGCAGCAGCACCAGGCCGATCACAGACGCGATCACGCAGGCGATCGCCAGCCACACCTGCCCCGTCACCAATCCGACGACGAGGAGTCCGAACGCCGCGACCGCGGCGACAATAGCGGCAATCAACACGATTCAGTCCCCCAGTCCGCGCTCAGCCGTGCTCGGGACCCGGGTACCCCCCGGAATCGGTGATGGCCTCGCGGCCGCCGTCGACCGGAGCGGCGCTGCCGCGCTGGTCAAGCTCCTCCAGCTGCGACCCGAGGTAGGTCTTGAGACGGGTGCGGTACTCGCGCTCGTAGGTCTTGAGCTGCTCGATGCGCCCCTCCAGGAGGTTCCGCTGCTGGCTGAACATCGCCTGGAACTCGCTGTGCTTGCGCTGGGCGTCGCTCTCCATCGCCTCGGCGCGCTCAGCCGCCTGGCGCAGCTGCGTCTCCGAGCGGGTCTGGGCGTCGGCGAGGATCGCCTCGGAGCGCTGGCGCGCGTCGACCAGGATCGCATCGGCCTTGGTCTGCGCATCGGCGACGATCGCGTCGGCGCGGTTGCGCGCATCGGCGAGAAGGGTCTCCGACTCGGCGCGTGCCGTCGAGGTGACGCGGTCGGCGGTGTCCTGCGCGAGCGAGAGCACGCGCGCGGCGCGGGTGTTGGCATCGTCGTTGGCCGCACGCGACGGTTCCGGCGCGGTATAGGCCGGCGCGGGCGGTGCCACGACCGGAGCGGGCTGCGCCGGGGCGGGCTCGGCCGCGCGGGCGTGGGCGAGTTCGGACTCGAGCTCCTCCACCCGGGCGGAGAGTTCGGTGTTCTCGCCGATGAGTCTGGATAGCTCCGCCTCGACGAAATCGAGGAACTGATCGACCTCGTCCTCGTTGTAGCCGCGTTTGCCGATTGGCGGT
>CAZVVS010000258.1:0-7199 GCA_964630585.1 uncultured Gordonia sp. | reverse complement strand
TCGGCGAGCCCGTCGAAGGTGGACTCCTTCTTCACGTCCAGCAGCCGGAAGGCTGTCGTGTACGGGGTACGGCCCTCCTTCGCGCTCGCGATCAACGCGCTCGCGAACCGTCGGCTCACCTGCACCGGCTTGGTGTTGTAGTAGTTGCCGCCACCGCCACGATCCGCGAGGAACGCGGCGCCCCGCTGCCGCTCCACGTCGAGCTCCGTCAGGTACTCGTCCCACGTCAATGCGCCGGCTTCACGGATGCGGCCCAGGATCACCTGGCTGCTCACCCGGAAGTGTTCGGCCAACGGCCGCAACTGGGCCCGCAGATCGGCGCGCCGGTCGAACCGGTCGCGGAACTCGGCCATCGGCACCAGGAACTCGGCGGCGACCTGATTGCACCACCGCTCCACCGCGTTGCTTCGGATGGACTGCGGGTCGAGATCGGACAGCGCCGTCTCACCCAGCCAGAGGTGGGCCAACTCGTGCACGAGCGTGAAGACCTGTGCCGCCTTGCTGTCGGCGCCGTTCACGAACACGACCGCCGCGTACCGATCGATGAGCGCGAAGCCTCGGAACTCCTGCGGGTCGAGCGTGCGATGCGTGTTGGAGCCGACGATGCCACTGATCATCACCAGCACACCCGCCGCCTCGGCGTGCTCGCGCAACCACGTCAACGCCGCATCGGAAGTCCGGCACGCGGCGCGGCTCTGCGCCGTCCAGTCGAGGACCTGTCGCATCTGGCCGGCGACATCATCGACGGCATCGGCGGTGCTCGCTACGCCGACGAACGGCAGCGGAGGCTCACCTTCGAGGAGCTGATTGTCGCGGTACCACTCCTGGCGACGCTCGCATGCATAGATCACGTCGAGCAGGTCCCCAGACACCACCTCGCCGGCAGCTGCGACCGGGCGATCACCGATCGTGCGGAAGTCGGGGATCGGGACCGTCTCCATCGGGGGCTGCTCCAGGAAGAGGAAGCCCACCGGGGTGTGCGTCTTGCGAGCGAAGTCCTCCAACTGCTTCAAGGTCGGCGCCGCCTCCCCGGCCAGCCACGCGTCGTAGCGGGGGAACCGCTGCTCCCAGACCTCGTCATCGATCCCGGACCGAGCGCGGGCCCACTCGAGAACCCTCGGTCTCACTTCAACGCGCACGCTCACGACAGCTCACCTCCCCGATCCGACACGCCGTCCACGGTCGACGGTACAGGGAGGGTGTGACCACGATTCATGCTGTTTGCCTCGCTCGCCGCTTGGCGACCGACTGCGGCGCACGCTCCGCCCGTATCCGCTCCAACAACGCTGACGCCGGCTCGTCCGACGGATCCTGGGGCACCAGCCGCCCCTCGAACGCTGCCTTCAACACCGACCGACGCAAACCAGCCGACCGGACCAGCCCGACTTCGACCGCGCGCTCGCAGGCCTCGATGAAGGAGAACTGCCGATCGACCTCGGCGACGATCCGCTGCTGCTCATCCAAAGGTGGGACCGGGAACGGGAGACCGCGGAACCGCCCCAACGAGATCTTCTTCTGAGCAACACCTCTGGTCTCGCCAAGCAACATCTGCCTCGTCGTTCCCGTCGAGATAGCCAAGGCCATGAAGGCCGGGATCACGGCGCGACCGCATGTGATCTTGATGCAGTCCGCAGTGATGATCGCCGGGTCGGGCGATGAGTAGATGGCGGTGTCCCCAGGGGGATCGCCCATCTTCGTCACCAACACGTCTCCATGCTCCAACCGGTGGGCTTTGAGTTCAGCGGCCTTGACCGGGTTCACGTACTTCAGGTCTGAACGAAAGTCCTTCCTTCGGATGTTGCGAACGAAGACGAGCGGAACACCCTCGTCTTCGTAATCACTCACCTTCAGGCTGCTCCCGAACGGCCCGATCGCGAGTGCATGGCGGCCGTCAGCCGCGGTCGCTTCGATGGTCGTCCAAGCCCACCCCGGCGGAAGCTTCGGTAGCTCCGCGTCGTCGATCGGCTGAACCCCGAGGTCGGCGAGGAGTTTGGTAGCGGCGGTGTCGGTGGGGTCTTGAGGGACGAGGCGACCGGTGACGGCGGCGGTGAGGATGGCGTCTCGCATGCGCTTGAGGAGTTGGCGGACGGTGCGGAGTCCGGCTTCGCCGGCGTCGAGTTTGGAGAACGCTTCCTCGATCGCCGCGACAATCCGCTCCTGCTCGTTCCGCGGAGCAAGTGCGACCGGGAGCCGCTTCAAGTCAGACCCTGCGAGGCCGGTCTGTCCGGCTGTGGTCTTCATCGCCCCATCCAGCCACGCGCGACCCGGCGGGGATGAACAGAAGGCCTCCAAGTAGTGCGGCCCGACCAGATCATCGTTCGGGACCACACGAATGAGCTTGTCGGGGTGGAGGACGCCGACGCTGTCCTCGCCTACAACAGCGCAGGCGCCCACGAAGTCGCGCGTGCCGCTGTAACGAGTGAACAGAAGGTCGCCCACAGCCAGCCGAGCAGCCTCTGCGTTGGCCGGCAGCTTACGGGCGAACCGGATGTCGGACGAGTCGAGGCGCATCGGTCGGACAGAGCTGATCCGAAGAATCGGCTCGCCGGGAGGAGCCTCAGCCGGGCGCGAAACGAAGACTCCGTTTCGAACACTCTCTGCCAGCTCGTCGAGACACGCGATCGCCCAGCCCTTGGGGAGTTCGGTCATGCGACGAGTTCCTGGGTGAGTTCGTCGAGCAGGGGGGCGAGTCGTCCAGCGAACGTGGTGTTGGCGCGGCCGTAGCCGCCGTTGCCGATGAAGGGTTCGAGCTCGAAGTCGTCGGGGGCGATCGTGAGGCTGGTGGCGAGGTGGTCCTTGATGCGGGTGAGCCAGGCGAGCTGGTCGTCGGTGAAGGTGGTGCCAGCCTGGTTCTGTTGGGCGAGCCAGTTCTGGAAGCGTTCGTCGACGGTGAGCGGGTAGGCGACCAGATCGCGTTCGGGGTCGAGGGCCTTGCGGACGAGGCTGATCAGGTTCGTGAACTGAGTACCGGCGGAGCCGCGGACGCGTGACGCTTCGAGTGCCTCGTAGGCGGCCCAGAGTCGTTCGGGGGTCCAGTTGTACGGGGGCCGCCCGATAGCGGTGGCGAGTTCCTTGATCGCCTTGAGGGTGAGGCGCTTGCCATAGGGCCGGGAGTAGAGGATCTGGAGGGCGTCGATGTCGTCGCGGTGTTCAGCGACGAACGCCTGCCACGACTCGATCGTGGTGCGGGCACGGTCGGTGGCGTCGCGGGAGAACCCGGCGTCGATGATCTCGTCCTTGGAGGTCTCGTCGAGCACCTGGGTGTAGCTGCGCCGCACCTCGACCAGCTTCGTTCGCAGCTCTGGCCGCTCGGCCAACACCCGGCAGGCCTTCTCGACCAGCTCGGCTCGTGCGTCGTAGAGCTGTTCGTCGGTGGGGTCGGCGCCGCCGTTGGCTGCTGCGGCGACTTCCCAGGCCTTTTCGGTGTCGACGGCGTCGGTGAGGAACCGCACCAGATCGGTCAGCCCGACACCGCCGGCAGCCTCGGCGATCTCGGTGCGGTCGTCGGGGGTGATGACCCGATCGAGGCGGGCCAGACGCCCGGCGATCGATGACACCACATCGGCGTTGCGGACGCCGGCGGCGACCTGGTCGAGGAGCTTCTTCAACGACTCGGCCTTGCGGCGGTCGAGTGGGTTGGTGTCGTTGAACTCGGCCTCGGTCACACCGACCGCGTCGACGATCACGAAGTGGGTCTTTGCCTTCGCATCGGCGGACACGGCTTGGAGGTCGTTCGGGTCGATCACGCGGACCCCGCGGCCCTTCATCTGCTCGAAGAAGTTCCGGGAGCGGACCTGGCGCATGAACATCACGCACTCCAACGGCCGCACGTCGGTGCCGGTGGCGATCATGTCGACCGTGACCGCGATGCGCGGGTTGAAGCTGTTGCGGAACTGGTTCAACAGGTCCTCGGGCTTCACGCCGGTGGTGCGATAGGTGATCTTCACCGCGAAGTCATTGCCGCGTCCGAACTCCTCCCGGCAGATCCGCACGATGTCGTCGGCGTGGCTGTCGTCCTTGGCGAAGATCAACGTCTTCGGGACCTCGGTGCGACCGGGGAAGATCCCGCCCTCGTCCAGCGGCTTGAACAGGTTGTCGCGGAACGTGCGGATCACGGTGCGGATTTGATCGACGGCAACGACGTCGCGGTCGAGTTGGCGGGCGTCGTAGACGACGTCCTCGTCGAGCTTCTCCAGGCGCACCTTGCGGGTCTCGCGCTCACGGAACTTCGTGACGAGTCCGGCCTCGACCGTCGACCCGTGTTCGCTGATCTTGGTTCGGATCCGGTACACGTCGAAGTCGACGTTCACGCCGTCGGCGACTGCTTCGGCGTGGCCGTACTCGACGACCAGGTTCTGGTTGAAGAACCCGAACGTCTGCTTCGCCGGCGTCGCCGTCAACCCCACGAGGAACGCGTCGAAGTACTCGATCACCTGACGCCACACCCCGTAGATCGAGCGGTGGCATTCGTCGACGATCACCACGTCGAACGCCTCGATCGGGATCGCCGGGTTGTACGCCACCTCGACCGGGCGCTCGGGTTCGATCTCTGCGCCGGACTTCTCGTCGACGTCCTCGGGCAGCTCCTCCTCGCCACGCAGCATCGAGTACAGGCGCTGCACCGTCGTGATCACGACCCGCGCTGCGGGATCGATCCGGTTCGAGGTGAGGAGCTGCACGTTGTAGAGGTCGCTGAACTTGCGGCCGTCGCCGGGTGTGGCGAACTGCTGGAACTCGCGCAGCGTCTGACGGCCCAGGTTCGCCCGATCGACGAGGAACAGCACCCGCTCCGCGCCGGCGGTCTGCACCAGCCGGTAGGCGAGGTTGGCGGCCATGAACGTCTTCCCGGACCCGGTCGCCATCTGCGCCAGCGCCCGTGGATGGTTCCGGCACATCGACGCCTCGATCCGGCCGATCGCCTCCACCTGGATCCGCCGCAACCCATCAGCCGGCACCGGGCCAAGTCGGTCCAGCCGGGCCCGCAGCGAGCCGGCCTCGGCGTCGTCGATCCAGTGACGCAGCCAACGGGCGAGCGTCTCGGGGCGGTGGAAGGTGACCACCAGGCGAGACCGAGGTTCGGGGTCGAACCCGTCGGTGAACATCGTCTCGTCGCCGGTCGACTCGTACAGAAACGGCAACGGCGACACCAGCGCCGGCAGATCCTTCGGCAGGCCCGCCGCGTACTTCGCCGACTGCGACTCCACCCCGGCCAACGGCGTGCCCGACGGCTTGGCCTCAACGGCACCGACCGCCTTGCCGTCGACGAACAACAGGTAGTCGGCCCGACCGTGACCGGCGGCCATGATGAACTCCCGGACCGCCACGCCTTTGCCGGCGTACAGGTTCAGGTCCTTGCGGTCCTGCACCACCCACCCACACGCCACGAGCTGCCGGTCGATCTCCACCCGGGCGCGCGCCTCTGCGGTCAGGTAGCCCTCGCTCATCGCAAGGTCCGGAGCCGGGACGACGACATGGTCCCACCAGGGTAGGCGCCCCACGACCACCCATCGGGTTGCCGCCGAAGCACACCCGCGTCCCGGACTTGCTCCCGATGGAACTCCCGGACTTACTCCCAAAGGGAGCGATGAACCTCGTCACCAACCCGCCGTGCCGTGCTGCAACTCCCCAGAAGCCTGCCGGGAGCGTCAGCTACCGTCTGACCGTGACGAACACCAGCGAACTCGGTGACGCATACGGTGTTCCCAACAACGTGCTGCGGCTTTCCGACGAGTTCTACGGAGGTCTCGGCCGCATAGCAGCGCTCGGCGCCATCGTCGAACTGCGGATGAGCGACATCGTCGTTCTCTGGGGCCGGGAGGACGCCGACACCGGCCAACAGATGCGCTTCCTGGTCGACCGCTTCCGAGAGATCAAGAAGGCACGCATCGACGCCGGCCAGGACGTTCCCGAACTCCTCGTTCGAGCCGTCGATGACGCGCACGTCGCGATGAAGCAGCGAAACGAGCTGATCCACAGCCTCTGGCCAGGCGAGGACATCGGGTGGAGGAACCGACCGGGTGGGTCGGTGCCAACGGTTCATCTCGGGGTTCCCGCACTACGGGACGTGATCGGGCATCTTCTTCGAGCAAGCGAAGGGCTCGGGCGATACCTCTACTCGCCTACCGAGCCAACGCCAATCGCCACGATGAGGAGGCGCCGCGATGTTCCAACTCGGCATGCGGTCCGCGCCCACGACGAGGGAAGCAACGGCGGTGGCAGCCCGCTGCCAGAGGAGTACCGAATCGACGCCTGGTCGCGGGCGTTGGTAAAGGTCCGTGACCTGCGGACGGCCCACAACGACTTCCATGGGACCAAGTGGCCGCTCGGCAAGGAACACCTCCTGCACGACTGTCTCAAGAGCGTCCGCTCGGCGATCGAGGCCGGCACCTGGCCCTGCACAGATCAGATCACCACGAGACCCTCCGGCAACTTTCCACCCATCCACGCCGAGCGCTGCTCCAACGGTCAGATCTACGTGATCGACGGCCAGCTCCGCGTGCTCACCGCGCTGTGGAACGGCATCGTCGAGCTGGACGCGTACGTCGTGGAGATGCCCGACCGGCATCGACCATCGCCCTGACGCACGCCGGCAGCGCGGTCGTCAGCTCCCGGAAATCGTGCACACCGTCCCGGTGATTATCTGTGAGTGCTGCCCGATCTTGCTCCCGACGAACGATTCGGTGGGAGCGCCTGCTGCGCCGTCAAGCCAGTCGGCGACACGCATGGCAGCGGTCCTGTCGCGGACACCGGGGCATCGTGCCGGTGGGCGACGATGCGCGCCGGCGTCACGACCTGTCGCAGATCGCGGCACAGCGAGGTGCGTACAGAGACATGCGCGCCGACTCAGCATCCAGGTCCACCGAGAGGCCGACGATCGTCGGGGTCCGTTCCGGGACCGTGCTCGATCCGAAGCTCGTGGCCGAGCTCCGGGCAGTCGCTGCTCGTACCGACATCGCTCAGCGGGTCCTGACCATCATCGAGCCTGGGCAGGGACCGAAGTCGCCAGCCGCAGCCGGTCGACACGCACGCTGAGGACGCGGCTCACAGCACGCGGAACGCCGACGCGTCCGACGACCCGGAGTGCGCCCGGTGGTACCGTTCGAGCGGGGCCTCTCAGCGCTGCGGTGAATACCTGTCGAACGAACTCGCCGACAACACGACCTCGAAGTTCCTGAAGTAGTCACGACGCGCTGAGCACC
>CAZVVS010000257.1:0-7229 GCA_964630585.1 uncultured Gordonia sp. | reverse complement strand
ACGGGGCCAGCGCACAAAGTAGAGGACGGCCCACAGCACGAGTAGGGAGGCGATCCAGGTCGTGCGGCCCCGCCCGTGCAGGAACCCGATGAGCAGCGGCAGAGCGAGGAACACCACGGCGAACAAGGTGGTCATGCTTCACCGCCCAACAGCGGTTCCCACACGGTGACCTGCTCGCTCTCGTCGTGGAGCACGTCGAGCCAGTCGCCGTTGGTCACTTTGTAGATGGCCGAGATGAAGTCGCAGGCTCCGCTCGTCTCGTGGCCCATGCGGACGTACCATTCGCCGTCCATCGGGGAGCGGAAGAACGCGATGTGGTCCACGTCCTCAGGCTCGTGGTCGTCACCGAGCGCCTCGTCGCGTCCCGAGGGGGTGTACCTGGCAAGAAACCCGTTCACGATGCACCGCCCTTCGGGGCGGGTCGCACCTCGTAGATCGTCGCCAGCCGCGGGTGATTGCCTTCACCGTCGACCATGACGCGCATCGTGACCCCGCCGCCGTAGCTGACGACTCGACCCAGGTACTCGCCGCTGGGCTGGTGCTCAACCTCCATGCCGACCCGCACGTCGCGGCGTCTCACTTCGGGCTCCCCGCTCGGCTGGGGATCAACGGGGTGTTGGCGGCGAACTCGAGCAGCTCGGCGAGGAGGGCCCCGACAGAGATCCCGCGGGTGGCGGCGGCACGGAGGGCTTCGTCCCATTCGGGGTCGGTCATGTAGATGGTGCGCTTGTGGGCGAGTTCGCCGGCTCGGCGGGGTCTGGTCATGGACCCGAGTTTACACGGTTCTAACCGTGCCGTCAATGGGCATATCAGACGATATTCCCACCGAATGTGGCGAAAACGGGCAGAATCCGCGGCCTGATATGTTGAACCTCGGTGATTCTGGATACCAGGCCGCCTATTTCGGCCACTCTCGGTGGTTTCAGGGGGTGAAACCGGGTCGGCCGAGGTGTCCATGGAGGGGGAGAAGGGGGTCGGGGTGGATCGCCCAGCCCCACCACACGTAGGCGAGGACGAGGTCGCGGTCGCGTGGCCGGCCGGCGAGTACGACGAGGTCGTGGTGCCGCTGGGCCCGCATCGCGGCCGTGATTGCCTCGCCGGCGTTCATCCCATCCCCTCGAACACGAGGGCGAGGCGTTGAAGCAAGATTTCGGCCGGGAGCCCCGAATGGCTCGACAGTAGCCGCAGGAGGACGACGTTGAGCCCGACGAGCGCGCCGAACAGGTCGGCGATCTCGGTCTGTGTCATCTGCTCGACGCAAAGCGCGACGAACATCTCCTCGGCCTCCCGTTCGTTGGGGGCCTTCAAGGCTCCGGTGAGCAGAGCGATGGCGGTCGGCACGCCTCTCACGGCAGCTCGAGCCATTCGGCCTGGGAGCAGAAGATGGGGGTCGCTGAGACGCCCCCGTCATGGGTGATGATGACGTACCCGGCCACTTCCAGGTCGGCGGCGGGAAGGTGGTACTCCGGGCCCTCGTACAGATACTTGTGCCGCATCGACCCCCGCCCAGCCCGGGCATACAAGTCATGGTGGAGGCCCTCGGCGCTGAGCGCGAGGTACCCGGTCTCCATCCGGCCGTCGACGAGCGACCGGTGGACGGTGTCGCCGACGCGGAGTTCGACGTCGCCGCACAGGGCGACGATCTTGACGTCCGCCGGACGGTGGTGGTTCACGGACATGTGATGTCCTTCCAGGTGAGGTCGGGATGGACGGTTTCGATGTGGTGGCGCATGGCCTTGGCGTCGTCGCCGTGGGCGTAGAGGACGGTCCTATCGCACAGCCGGCACAGGGTGGCCGACATGGAGACGACGTCCCCGAAGTCGGCCGCGCTCGCGGTGGCCTGTGGGGTGAGCAGCTCGAGCTGATCGGCGGGGAAGCCGATCGTCGCGAGACGGCCGAACAGGCTACGCAGCGGGTTGCCGTCGTCGAGGGGGAAGGTGACGGCGTACCGGAGGGCGGCGGGCGCTTCGACTGTGCCGACGAGCCCGGCGAGGTGCCTGGTATGCCCGATGAGCGCCTCGGTGGTGAGGGTGACCTTGTCGCCCGTCTTGAATGCCGGCGGTTCGGGGGGGACGTGTTCGATCTCGTCGAAGTCGACGTACCAGGGTCCGAGCCCGAAGCAGTCGGGGAGGCGGACGTTGATGCGGCCGGTGCCCAACCGGACATACTCGACGGTGCCGATCACCTGGCTGGCGACGCCGTCGAGGCCGACCCTGGCGATGGCGGCCGGGGTGAGGTGGACTTTGTCGCCGTGGGCGTACAGCCGGTCGGCGGCGGTGAAGCTGTAGGCGGTCCAGTCGGTGAGGGCGTCGTAGATGGAGTGGATGCGGTCGAGGTCGCCGTCGGGCCCCCATTCGATGGTGCCGACCAACTCAGAGTCGAGGACGCCGGCGAGTGGGTGCCTGGGGTTCGCCGCGCGTGCCCGCCACCCGAGGCAGTTGTGCGGCAGCGGGAAGGCGTACCCCGGCGGGATGTGCGGATGCCACGTCTCGCCGAACAGCAGTTCGAGTTCGATGTCGCCGGTGGCCTTCATGGAGAGCTTCACGACTCCCTCCCCAGCCACCGGTACGCCCCGACCAGGAAAACGCCGGCGACGACGACGGGCGCCCACCCCCCGATGCGCTGTGCGAGCCAGGCGACTCCGAGCACGACGAACACGCCGCTGGTGAGCACCCCGACCAGCGCGACGGCGCCGACAACGAAGTCATCCGCCCTCGTCGGCTCGTCGTTGTCCCACGCCCGCCCCCACCTCTGCCGAGCCCGCCCCCACCTCGAGCAACCTTCCACCTTTTCTTCCATGACCAACCCTCCGATCGACACGGCCCCACTTGCGGAACCCACCCGTTCAACATATCAGACCCTAGCGATGTGCGCCACCCCGACCCTCCACTTCCAGAGCACACCACCCCGACCCACAGTCCACCCACACCCGTGTTTGCGGCATGTTTGCGGACCCGGGGGGGACCAGGACGCACCACCACACCCGACCAACCACACACACCACCACAGGCTGTGATATGCCCACCATTCGGAACGAACGAGAAGTGCATGCGCGGGGCTGCCGGCGGCCTGGTGGAACTGGGCGCGGTTGCGCTCGAACACTGGCGTGAACGCGCAACGGCCCGCCGCGTCAGGGTGACGCGGCGGGCCGTTGGCAGGGTGCTAGCGGATGATGTCGGCAGGATCGGCGGGCACGATGGTGCGCACCCTGTCACCCTCTAGGGCCAACCAGCGGGCCACGGTGCGCGGCGTGTGCGCGGTGCCAGCTACCACGATGGTGAGCCCGCCATCGGTCGCGGCGAGTAGGCCACGGCTGCCGCGTTCCGTTTGGATGATGCATCCATCAGGGGCACCCGTGAGCAGGGCGAGGATCATGGCCGCGGCGTCATCCTGCGCCATCGTGCGTGCGGCCCACCGGTTATCTACCGTCCGCGCCTTGACTGCCGCGAGTGAGGCCTTGGGCCTACCGTTCGGCTTGCCCGCGGCCTTGCGGATGGCCGTGCGCTTCGCTGAACTCTTGGCATTCTTGCGTGTTACCGAATCCTCGCGGATGGCCGCGCCGGTGGTGTCGAATCCGCACAGGTAGCCGCGACTCGTGCGGTAGCGCCGTTCGCCCCTCTTGCGTGTGATCTTGACGGACCCATCGGACTGATACCGCACACGCGTTGTCCCTGCGGTGCGCGGCGTGGATCGCATGGCCATGCGATCGCCTATGACGTGAGCGCGGCGCGTGCGTTGGTCGTAGGTGTCGGTGTGAACGATGGCGTATCCCGCCTCGCTGAGCATGGCGTTAGCTGCTTGTTCTAGCCTCGCCGCGTCAGGATGCCACACACCCTGTTTGCCGCTCTCAAGGATCGCATCCGACAGTAGGGCGTTACCCATGGCGGACACTTCCGCGAGGTGACGTGCCCTACGTGCTCGTGTTGCTTCACGCCTTGCCCGTGCTTTCTCCGTTTCATCCGGCCGGACGGGTGCCGCGTCAGGGGTGAGGACTTCGGCGAGCACTTCCGCCGCGGTGGGCACGTGGTAGGCGTGAGGGTAGGCGACGGTGTGCGTCTCGCGGTTCAGCGCCGACACGGTCCACTCATGCACGAACGTGGCCGCGTCACGCTCCATGTAGGAACGCACCTCTTGTGCCGCGCGTGAGCTGCTGCCACGCAGGTATTCAGCGCAGGCGTTCACGCGCACGCTGTCACCGCCGGTGACGGTGCGGCCCAACGAGCGCGCCCACCGGAGTAGGGCAACATGGTTGCGCCGAACCCTGCCACGCTCGTGCTCAATGGCCACGTCGGTCCTGCCGTCCGCGGCGCGGCGTGTGCCTTGCGCGTTCTCCTCTTGCGCGGCGACTGTTGCCGCAGTGTAGCTGTCGCGCCGATCGTTGGCGCGACGTGCGTTCCACCATTGGGCGAACCATGCTCGCCCGCGTTGATAGTTGCTCATGACTGACAACTCCTTGCTCGGTGTGGGTCGGGATGACTTCACAAGAGTGACACTATCACAACGTTGCACGAAACCCAGCACCCCATGGACAGGCACCTCTAAACGTTCGTTCGTGCTCGCTCGTGCTCGCCTATGGCGTAGCGCTACCGTCCGCGGCCCTACTCGTGCGGCCCCGATAGCGCACCCTGCCGAACGACCGAACTACCGGACGCCGACGAACAACCGTTCGAACGAACAACCGTTCGAGCCGGCACACCCCCACCCCCCCCATCGAACCACCAGGGGGGGCCAAACTTTCCCCCAAGAAACCGGGAACACGACGCGAGGCCCACCAGGGGGGTGCCTGTTGTGTTCTGTCGGGGGGGGTGACAGTTTCGTCGGGTGGGAGCGCGCGACTGTGTGGGTGTGAGAGGTCCAGGGGTTGTTCCTGGGTGTCTCAGGTCCACACAGGAGGTGTGCAGGTGACTGCTGAGGAGTTGTGCAGCCGGGGGAGACGGTGTTTCTCGACGGCTGAGCCGATCCATGGGTCGCGGCTGGCGTTCCAGTTGTGCCGCACCTACAAGAAGCTGATGTACCTGTCGGTCAGCCGGCGGGGGGCAGCTCTACCGGACATGGAGATGTGAGCCCATGCAGGACATCACGACAGCGGACGGGCGGGTTCTCCACCAGGGGGACCGGGCGTTCAACTTCTACGACATGAAACCGGGAACCATCGGGTACGTCTCCCTGTTCCCGCAGCCGGACACGACGAAGGGGCAGGGGGAGCCGGGCGGGCCGGGGTCACCCCGTGACACGTGGACCAACTTCTGGTTCGACTTCGAGGAGGACGACGGGGGCATCAGCTCACTCGACGGGTCGAGGATCTGCTCGGTAGAACAGGCACGAGCGAAGGGGTGGATGCAGTGAACGAACTGGACCGACCGGTGTTCTTCTTCGAGGATCGGGATCAGCCGTGGGCGGCCCGGCTGATCCCGGTCGGAGGGCGGTTCGGGGCTGAGGACTGTCTCGTCAACCGGTCACGGTATCGGGACCTACAGCAGCCGATGGTCGAGTTCTATGACCGGCGGTGGACCGAGAAGTTCGACCCGGTGCTCGGACAGTTCGTCTCCAGGTACTACATGGACACGTTCGTCCTGTGGAGAGGCGGGCTGGACCTCTGCGCCCACGTGCCGACGTGGAACCTGTCCGCCGACGCCATCCGCGAAGTGGTCGGGTGGGCGATCGCCGAGATTGGCCGGGGCTGGCAGCCGGCACTTCCAGGCTGAGTGGAGAGGCGCAAGGTGTTCCCGCCGCACCTGTGCGCCCCTCCACTGAACCCGGAAGGAGACCGGCATGGACTGGACGTACGGCGACATGCTCGCCGAACCACACGACCACCTGTGGAAATCCGCCGACGGGAGGGCCGTCTGCGTGCTCGACCGGGCGTGGGTCGAAGTCGAAGTGTGGAACCCGCGGATGAGGTGGGAGTATTCGTTCTGGCTGGACGGCGAATGTCTCTGGCACGACGACGACCTCACCACCTACGGCGGCGACCGGACCGAGGCCGCCCGCAGCCTGAGCGGGTTCCTCGGCGCCTGGCGCGAGTCCGAGAACATCGGGCTGTTCCCGATGAACATGGAACCGTGGGCCGACTACGTCGACGAGTTCACCATCGACCACATCGAGGAGGAGGACTGATGATCTCCAAGACGATCACCGATGACCGCGGGATGCGCTACTTCGAGCCGGACTGCAACCCGGCCGACGACTCGCCGCTCGGGCGCCTGTTCAGTCAGTCGACCACGCTCAAGGTGACCATCGCTCGGTCCGAGTACGTCGTCGAATACGAAAGGGTCCAGCCATGATCACCCAACCCACCACCTACGACGGCACCGAAGTGTTCGGCACGATCGCACTCAAGGTGCGCTGCCCCGAATGCGGGCGGGTGTTCGACCTGACCGACGAAACCGACGCCGACGAGTGGGCGTACGGGCACGACTGCGAGGTGTGACCATGACCGACTCGATCATCTTGCGCAACGGGCAGCCGCTCGCTGTCGGCTGTCTCGTCGACGGGCATTGGGGCATCTACGGCCGCAGTCGCATGGCCGAGATCGCCTACGCGCTCGGCTACATCCCGTCTGAGATCGCCGTCGCGATGCTCGACCGGGCCCACATGCACCAGTGCGCCCACCCCGACACGAACCTGTTCGACCAGGTCGCCCGGCTCTACTGCCAGACACTCGACCCGTCGGACCCGTTCGACATGTACGAGCATCTCGAGTGGTACTGGGACAAGGTCGAACTGTGGCTCAACGACCAGTGCCCCGACGGCTACTGGGTCGACTGGTACGACGGCGAACTGTTCTGCCAGACCGACCAATGGTGGGAGGAGGAAACGTGAGGCCAATCATCGTCCGCCACTACTGGCAGGACTACAACGACGAAGACATCTGCGACGGCGACATCGACGCCCCGACACACGTGGACGTCGCCACGTTCACGGACGCGCGCGACCTCGTGAAGGAACTCAACGAGGAGGTGTTCTGGATCGGCGACCGCTCCTCGCCGCCCGAAACCTCCGACGGCGGCGAGACGATCTACTACCACTGCGAATGGCCGCGCGGCTTCAAGACCGGCGACCCGCGGTGGCGGTCGGGGTCCGTCTGCTTCGACCGCGACCGGCCGATCAGCCCGCATCTGCTGCGGGCCGTGATCGCCCACTGCAACATCTACGACGCCAACCGGAGGTAACGCGCCATGACCACCTACAGGATCATCCGCTTCCACCAGTACGACGACAGCGAGATC
>CAZVVS010000256.1:0-7243 GCA_964630585.1 uncultured Gordonia sp. | reverse complement strand
CATGAGGACCGGTTGACCTGCGAAATCGTGGTCGCGCGGTGGTTGGCGGATAACGTATAGCGCATGTCTGCCGCCGCCTCCGACGTCGTGCTGGGCCCGCTGGACCGCACTCGCCGCGGCGAAGCAGTCCTTGCGTCGGTGGTATCGGTCCTGTTCACCTTCCTCGCGATGGCGTGGAGTTATTCGGCCAAGGTCGTGTGTGGCGGTGCGCCGTTCAATGCGGAAGGGCGGTCGCGCCGCTGGCCGATCGGCGATCCCCACGCCGTCATCCCCTGCTACTCGGACATGATGAATCTCTGGACCGGGCGCGAGATCAACAACCACGTCTTTCCGTATCTGAGCGGGGCGATCACCGAGAACGGTCACCTCGTCGGCGGATCCGTCGAGTACCCCGTGCTGTCGGGGATGCTGATGTGGCTCGGGGCAATCGGCGCGCACACCGACCGCGCGTTCTTCATCCACTCGGTGATCATCCTCGCGCCATTCGGCATCGTCGTCACGCTGCTGCTCGTGTATCTGGTGCGCTGGTGGGCGTTGTTGTGGGCCGCGACTCCGCCGCTGGTGCTCTACGCCTTCCATAACTGGGAGCTCCCGGTCGTCGCGACCTGCGTCGGCGGCATCGCCGTCGTCGCCTATGGTGCGTCCCTCGACGCCGATGGCAATCCGCGCCTGTCGCTGCGCACCGCGGCCGTGTGGGCGGCGATCCTCTTTGGCATCGGGTTCAGCCTGAAGATGTATCCGGGCTTCTTCGTTCTGCCGCTGGCGCTGTATGTGCTGACGCGCGGCGGCGGATTCGTCAGTCGGTTCCGTTCGCCGAAGGATGTACCGGCGGACTTGGACTGGCGAGGCTTCTGGTACACCGCCGGCGCCGCGACGGCGACGGTGGTCGCCACCCAGGGGCCGTTCATGGTCCTCGGATGGGAGGGGTGGCGCGCGGCGCTGTCGTTCCAGGGCAAGCGCAAGGCCGACGTCGACACCAACTCGATCTGGTACTGGGGATGGCGGCACCTCACCGGCGGAATCCCCGGGCATTGGGGGACGTCGGACGGTCTGAACTCCTTTGTCGGCGTTGCGTCGCCGCTGCTCATCGTCGCGTCGTTCGTCCTCGCCGTGTGGCTCGGTTGGCGGGTGTACAGCCCCGACAAGGTGACGTTGGGGGTGTACCCGTGGATCGGGGTGTGCGGTGCGATGCTCGCCGGGTTCATGGTGTTCCACAAGGTCCATTCGCCGCAGTACACACTGTGGATCCTGCCGTTCTTCGCGCTGCTGAAGATCCGGTGGCCGGTGATCGTCGCATACCTGCTGGCGGATCTGTCGCTGGATCTGACGATCTTCCGGCTGTTCGGCATCATCAACGATCCGTCGCACCCGCCGATGAAGTGGTGGGTCATCGGCGGCGTGAACTTCGGGGTGTGGGTGCACGCGGTGCTGCTGGTCTATTTGATCTTCGCGTTCGTCAAGGCTGCGCCGCGAGAGCCGCTGGCGTCGTTCGGCTTCCGTGTGCCCGACGTTGCGCGTGTGCCCGGCGTGAAGGCCCCGATACCTGCGTCTGGCTGACCTGCGGAGTGAGCATGGCCGTCCTCCCTCGGACCGTCCCCAGTTGTCAGGTTTCAGGGCGCATACTGGTCGCATGCTGACCGCTGGATTGGTCGTGGCGCTCGGGGCCGCCGCGCTGCATGTGTACATCTTCTATCTGGAGTCGATCGCGTGGACGGCGCCAGCGGCGCGGTCGGTGTTCGGCACCAGCAAGGAAGAAGCCGAGGCGACCCGCGAGATGGCCTACAACCAGGGCTTCTACAACTTGTTCCTGGCTGTGATGGTCGTCGTTGGCGCGGTGATCGTCTGGACAACTGATCACCGAGCGGTCGGCGTGACGCTGGCGCTCGCCGGGGTCGGTGCGATGCTCGGGGCCGCGCTCGTGCTGGGCCTGTCGGGGCCGACGCGCCGGAAGCCGGCCGTCAACCAGGGCACATTGCCATTGATCGCTGTAGTGCTGCTCGTCCTCGGCTTGCTCGTGTGAGCTAGCAGGAGCCCGGAGCCGCTGGTTGTAGGCCAACCTGTCTGACGGCGCTCAGAGGATCACTTGCGCGCCGCTAGGTGTGACCTCGCTCGAGTGCGGACGCCGCGACGTCGTAGCGTTGAGTCGTGATCGATCAGTGGCTGGGGGCACCGACTCTCGAATACGGAAGTGTGCGGCTGCGGCCGCTGGAGATGGCCGATGCCGAGGCGTTGGGCAGTTTGGTCGACGATCCCGCGCTGTTCAAGTGGGCGCCGGGCGTCCCGACAGATATCGCGTCAGCACAGGACTTCATCAGTACCGCACTGGATGCTCGCGCGGCCGGGACGCGGACCGCGTTCGTGGTTCTCGACGGCGACCGAATCGTGGGGTCGACCAGCTACTACGAAATCGACCGGGCCAACATGGCCACCGCGATCGGGTACACCTTCTACACCGACTCGGTGCAGGGGACTGTGGTCAATCCGACCTGCAAGTACCTGCTGCTCCGACACGCCTTTGAGAAGTGTGGCGCTGTCCGCGTCGTGTGGCACACGCACGAGGACAATGCACAGTCGCGCGCGGCGATCGCCAAACTGGGTGCGCAGTTCGAGGGCTTGCTGCGCAAACACCGGAGGTTCGGTGACGGATGGCGCACCACCGCGCAGTACGCAGTTACCGATGACGACTGGCCGACTGTGAAGGAACGTCTGCTCGAGCGGATTGGGTGACAACTTCAGCCGGAAATCGGCGCGCCGACGGGTATATCCCGTCGGGCCCCCTGGATTCTGCAGAAGTTGGCCGATAGGTCACCTAGGCAGGCGGCGCTTGCGCATGCGGTGACGCTCGGCGCGCGTGAATTCGCGAATGTCTGCAAGAGACTCTTTCCACCCCCACAAGATGTCGTCATAGGTGAACCGCATGGTGTACCAGCGGCCGATGAGCGACTTTCGATCGCGATAGCGATCGTATTGATACGAATGCCGGTCGAGGTGGAACTCCACGCTGTCGCACTCGATCAGGAGGCGCCCTATGCGCAGGTCAGCGTGACCTTCATACGACTTCACGTCGGGCTGTACCACCACTTTGAAGCCTTCCTTGCGCAGGCGGACGCGGGCGATCGACTCGGTCCCGGACTGCGACTCCGGTTCGCACTGCCTCAGCAACCTTTCGACCGCGGGCGGGACGCATGGCAACAGCGACCGCAAATCCGTGACGGTGAGTTTTCGGCGCCGGAGCACCGAGTCGGCGATGGCGATCCAGTACTCACCGCTCACACACTGAGCAGCGCAGAGGAGGGCGAGGGGCATGTCGTCGACCCCGCGCTCGATCGGATAGGGCCCGCCGTAACTCCGGCAGAAGCCGTGGCCGCCTCCGTGGTGGTGCCGGCTTGCGCGGACATGGAGGCGTTGGTGACCCGGTGGGACCCAGAACCCGTGTTTCTGCAGCGCCGATATGCAGCTGAGTGCGCCGCCTTTGCGAACGGCGGCGACCGCATCGGAGTCGGCGCTGTCGTGCGCGTACCAGCCGTCGCGCAATCGGATCAGCGTTCCATGGCGTAGTGCCTTCTTGATTTGGGAGTCAGTGTGGCCTCGTCGCAGGAGGTCCTTGCGCTTGAATACCCCGAAGTCCATGCCCCTTAGACGCAGCCGGGCCGCAGATGGATCCCTCGGTGGACAACTTCAGTCGGAGATCGACAGGTCGCCGGGATATTCCCGTCGTAGGACGTACACAAAGCCGAACTTGGTCAAGCAGGTCGGGCCACGGTTACCGGCGCGCGGCCCAGATGCGTTGGGGGATCGTCTAGCGCTGGGGCAGGTTCTTCATCCACCGGGTCGTAGTGCTCCCACACGATGTGCAGGCACACGCCGGCCAGCGCGATCAACCGCACGACCACGACGAGCGAGTAGACCTGTGGCGGCAACCAGTGGTGCTCGGGTGCCAGATATACACCCGCGCGCGGCACCCACGCCAATGCCTCCACGAGCATCCACGCCATCAGTACCCGACTCGAGCGCACTGTGAGCACCGCCAGCGGGATCAGCCACAAGGCGGCCTGCGGGGGCCATACTTTCGCGACCATCAGCACTGCGGAGATCAGCAGGAAGGCAATGGCGTACACGTTCATCCGCCGCGGCGCGCGCGACACGGTGACTACCACCGCTACGACGATCGCTGTTGACAGCACCAGGCTGACCACGTTCACCACGGTGACGTTCACATTCAGCTTCGTCAGCGACGCAATCGCGCCGTAGATGCTGTCGGGCTCGGGCCCCCGCGCCGACCAGGTGCGCCAGTATTGAACCCACCCGTCGGGAGCGCCGATCATCACCGGCACGTTCACGACCAGCCAGGTCACCATGGCGGCGACGAACAGGCGTGGAATCGTGTCGCGCGGAGGTGGGTCTCGATACGAATCCCTCGCAAGCTCGGGATTCACTCGACCACCGTGGGCGTCCACTCGACTGCGCCGCGCACCGACCACGGCGTCGATGAGGATCGCGAAAATGACGAGCAACGGCCAGGAGGCCGTAGTCACGGACAGCCCCAACAGCACACCCGCGAGCCACGACCGTCTGCGGTCCCACGCGAGCAGGCCGGTCATCACCAGCGCGACGGTGAGGAAGTCGAACGTGGTGAACGCGTGGACGAAAACCACTGGAGACAGTGCGGCCACCCACACGAACCAACGCCGTTCCCCGGCGAGCTTGACCAACGCCCAGATGGTCACCAGCCAGCACAGGGCCAGCACCACCGCCATGACGTTGAAGAACACGACCGGACTGATCGCCGACGGAACACCCCACCGCTCGTGTAGTTCCTGCCACCCCGCCGTCGCGCGGGCAGCGGCGTAAGCGACCATGCTCGACCCGACCGGGTCGTCCATCCGGCGAACGACCGTCTTACCGTCGACGGTCTCGCTCCACGACGTCCAGAACGGCAGGCCGTCACCGAGGTGCTTGCGCGTGTACGTCGGTGGGATGCGGGTGAAGCACAGCGAGTACCACTCGCGCTGGTTGGCCCAGTTGAGGTGTTTGCCGTCGTCGGCAGAGGGGTGCGACGAGGAGACCCGCGTCGACGAGACGGCCGCTGATGACCCCGCCTTGTCCGGGGTCTCCTGCAGACACGCAGTCTTTCCCGACCATCCGACCGCCAGCCCCAACAACGCCAAGACGAAGAGCACTCGCAACGCGGAGAACCGCGCGCGACCGACAGCCGCGTGTGCGCCGAGGGGACCGCCGATCCGCCCGGCCGCCGGTGCTACGAGCGGATCGCGCAGCGACGGAGCCCACCGTCGCACAGACCGATCATGGTCGGGCGCCAGCGGCGCGGGGGACTCCACGCGTCAGAAGCCCCAGCGCGGACCCGGCCGACCGCGCTGCTGCGGACGGTTCGGTTGCGGGCGTCCGCGCTGCTGCGGACGGCCGCCGGGCGCGGGAATGGTGATACCCGGCGCGACGGTGATATTGCCGTCCTCGCCTTCACCCGGCAGGCGCGGGCGGTCGCGATCGCGGGAGCGCGACCTGGTCGCGGGCGGCGGCGGTGGCGCCTCGTAGGGCACGCCGGCCTGACCGCCGACGGCTTCGGGGGTCGGGAACTGCTTGATCGGCTGGCCCTCGAGCGCGCCGTCCATCGAGGCCTTCCAGATCTGCGCGGGCAGACCCGAGCCGTACATCGGGCCGCCCCACGAGGTCTTCAGCGCGGTGCCCTTGTCGGTGCCGACCCACACCGCCGTCGACAGTTGCGGCGTGTACCCGACCATCCAGGCGTCCTTGTTCTGCCCGGTGTCGCCGAGCTGGGCGGTACCGGTCTTCGCGGCCGACGGGCGGTACCCGTAGGTGGGGTCGTAGAGACTGTTGCCGTTGGAGTAGCCGGCGATCGGCTCGAGCGCCGCAGTCACGTTGTCGGCCACCTTCGCGGCGAAGACGCGCTTGCCCGGATCGGGTTTGCGGTTGAAGAGCACGGTGCCGTCGTTGGTCTCGACCTTGGTCACGAAGTGCGGCTGGCGGTAGATGCCCGACGCGGCGAGCGTCGCGTACGCCGACGCCATGTCGAGGACGCGCGAGACGTACTGGCCTAGGACGACGCCGCCCTCGACGCCTCCGTTGGCCTCCTGCAGCGTGTGCGGAATGTCGCCGAAGCTCTCGGCGATACCGGCCTTGTGTGCGGCGTCAGCGACGGCCTGGGCCTGGCCGCGCAGGTCCATCATGAGCCGGTAGTAGACGGTGTTGAGCGACATCTTCATCGCCGTCGCCAGGTTGCATGACCCGCACGACTCGCCGTCGGAGTTCTTCACGACGAGCCCGCCGGAACCCTCGTATTCGGCAGAGCTGTAGATCTTCGACAGCGGGATGTCTTGTTCGAGCGCGGCGACCAGCGCGAACACCTTGAACGACGAACCGGTCTGCAGGCCGGCGCTGGCGTAGTCCCAACCCTGGCCGTCGGTGCCGCCGTAGTAGCCCGAGATGCCGCCTGTCGACGGGTCGATCGACACGATGCCGGTGCGCGTGGTCTTGGGGTAGTCGGCGAGCTTGCTCTTGGCCGCGTCGACGAGGGCCTTCTGGTTCTGCTTCTTGATCGTGGTGGTGATCTTGAGGCCGTCGGTGCGGACCTGCTGCTCGGTGATGTTGAGGGTGCCGAGCTCAGCGAGGACCTGGCGCTTGACCAGCCCCATCGGACCGTCGTCCTGCTGGGCGCCGCCCTCGGTGTACTTGACCACCTTGGGGTACATCATCGTGTCGCGCTCGGCCTGCGTGATCGCGCCGATCGAGACCATGCCGTCCAGGACGTAGTCCCAGCGCTGGCGCGCCAACTCAGGGTTGGTCTGCGGGTCGTAGCTTGCCGGCGAGCGGATCGATGCGGCGAGGACCGCCGACTCCTCGGTGGTCAGCTTGCGGACGTCCTTGCGGAAATAGGCCTGCGAAGCGGCGGCCACGCCGTACGCGCCACGACCGAAGTAGATCGTGTTCAGGTAGGCGGCCATGATGTCGTCTTTGGTCCACTCGTTGCTCATCTTGGTGGCCATGGCCAACTCGACGAATTTCCGCTTGTACGAGTGCTCATCGCCGACGAGCGCGTTCTTCACATACTGCTGGGTGATCGTCGACCCGCCGCCGGCGTCCTCGCGGCCGGTGAGCTTGCCGACGACGGCGCGGGACAGGCCGCGGATGGAGAAGCCGGAGTTGCTGCGGAACTCGCGGTCCTCGGCGGCGATGACGGCTTCTTGGAGTGAGATCGGGATGTCGG
>CAZVVS010000255.1:0-7303 GCA_964630585.1 uncultured Gordonia sp. | reverse complement strand
TAATTGATCGGGCACGTTTACAGGGAATCTTTCGTACAATGGATTCTGTGCTTGGCGACAAATTTGACCGTGAGCAGTTTGTGAAGCACTACAGCGAACTCAATCGTTCGCGCTATCACTTTCTCACGGCGGATAATCAGGATTATCTGGCCTACATTTGTTTGATACTCAATGCCAATCTGATTCAGTTTGATGAGTTGATAGCTGAAATCGAAGCAAAAAATCTGGAGAACTTTGACCAGTTTATGCGTTGGGTGGATAGCATTATGATGCGCAAGGTTGCACCTGGCGAAGAGCTTCGTGAAGTTCATGAAGCCATTCAGGCAAGTGTGCGCAACGGAGATCCCACCCCATTCAAACGCTTTCGTCGCCAGGAGCTTGTGAGCACCCTGGAACATATGGGGAATTTGCCCGACAACACACCAGTGGAAACACTGCTAAAGGATGAAATTACGCTCTGCGAAGAAGTGTGGCAGGTTTCCAGTTGGCTCAAAGCGCGAGGGAGCTTTCTGCTTTGCATGAGCGACAAGCCCGACGCCGAGGTGCTCCAGTACGACAGGGCGCGCCGGTCGAGCGGGAAACTCGCCGTTGTCGATTCGCCCGGCTGCAGGTGCACCTTGATGAAGCCCTTGAGTGCCGACGGCGGCTGCGGCACGGCTCGCGACGAGGGCAGGCCCAGGTAGAGCTGCGGGACTGCATACCCGGCGCGTGATCCGGTGTTGGTGACCGTCGCGCGCACCGTCGCCTGGTCGCCGCCGCCCGCGACGGACAGTCCGGAGAGGCGGAACGTCGTGTAGGAGAGGCCGTAGCCGAACGGGTATGCCGGTCGCAGGCGCTTCTCGTCGTACCAGCGGTAGCCGACGAAGACGCCCTCGCTGTAGTGGGTGTCGAATCCGGCGTTGCTGCCCGGATACCGGTCCCGACGGCCCGCCGTCGGCAGCTGTCCTTCATTCGCCGCGTAGGTGATGGGGAGACGCCCACTCGGGTCGACGTCGCCGAACAGTACGCGGGCCACGGCCGGGCCACCGTGCGCGCCCGGGTACCAGGCCTGCAGGGTCGCCGGGACCTTGGTGCGCCACGGCATGAGGCTGACACCGCCGGACTCGAGGACGACGACCGTCTTGCCCTGGGCGCGCGCCACTGCGTCGATTAGGGCGTCCTGGTTGCCCAACAGCGACGGGCACTGCAGCGACAGACAGCCTCGGTCGGCGCCCTCGCCGTAGGCATCACGGGCGACGACGATCGCGATGTCGGCGCGGCGCGCGAGAGACGCCGCGCGCACATGGTCGCGACCGTCGTCGTAGGTCACCGTCACCTTCGAACCGGCCCTCGCGCGGATGCCGTCGAGGATCGAATGATTCGTGAACGGCTTCACCGCACCCGATCCGCCGCCGACGGCGAAGTCGGTGGCCGGCGATCCGATGACCGCGATCGAGCGGGTCGTCGTCGAGATCGGCAGCACTGAGCGCTCGTTGCGCAGCAGGGTGGCTGCGGCCTCGGCGATCTGCTCCGACGCCTTTCCGTCGGTCTGTTTGTCGATCTGCGAGTCGTCGTTGCGGTAAGCGGGCCGGTCGAACACCCCGAACCGGAACCAGGTCACCACCATGTGGCGAACGGCCCGGTCCACGGTGCTCGCGGGCGCCGCTCCGCTGGCCAACGCCGCCTTGATGAACGCGGGTTGGTAGGCCAGTGGTGGCCACGGCTCGAAGTCGAGACCGTTGTTCAGGTTGCCCGGAGTGTTGTGGGCGGCCAGGTAGTCGGCCAGCGTGTAGCCCTGGAACCCCCACTCGGTGCGCAGGATCTTCTGCAGCAGCTCCTTGTTCTCACACGCGTACGGGCCGTTGACCCGGTTGTAGGAGCACATGATGGTGCCGACGCCGGCGTTTTTGACCGCAGCCTCGAACGCGGGCAAATAGATCTCCCGCAGTGTGCGGCTGTCGACGATCGAGTTCTGCACCATTCGGCTGCCCTCGAGGCCGAAGCCGAACGGCGACCGGGCCACCAATTCGCCGCCGGCCAGGTCGACACCTTCCTGGTTGTTGGCCGCGTAGTGCTTGACGTTGGCGATGACACCCGTGTTCTGGGCCGCCTTGATCCAGGCAACGGCGATGCGCGAGGTTAGCAGCGGATCCTCGCCGTAGCCTTCGAAGGTCCGGCCACCGAGCGGGGTGCGCGCGATGTTGACGGTCGGGGCGAACACGACGTCGTTGCCCTTGAATTTGGCTTCGGTCGCCACCACGCGACCGTGCGTACGGGCCAGGTCGGGATCGAATGTTGCGGCCAGCGCGAGCGGGGCGGGCAGGCCGATCGATTTGCCCTGGCGCGGCCCCACCGGGCCGTCGCTGTAGTAGATCGTGGGAATGCCGAGGCGCGGGATTCCGTTCTGCACGCCGGTGTGCTCGCCCTCAACCGCGACGGAGGTGATGCGGTCGCCGCCGAGCAGGTCGATCTTCTCGTCGGGAGTCATCGCGGCGAGCAGTAGGTCGGCGCGGCGCTCTGGGGTCAGGGAGGTGTCACACCACGCGTGATTGCCGCAGCGACCGCCGGCTTGAGCCGATGCCGGGGGCAGCACCAGCGAGAACAGGACCGTGGCCGCCACGGCGATGGTCGTGTAGTACGCGCGCATAGAATCTTCCGGATCGGGGCTGTGCATCAGCACACGATCACAGCGCCGCGTGCATCTCCCAGTAGAGCATTTCAGATGCTTCGATCGCGGCTACCCCGGTCTCGGATTCGGAGGTCAGTCGGACGGCGTCGCCGGCTTCCAACTCCGCGTCGATGCCGGCGACGGTCATCCGGCCGGTGGGCAGGTAGAGGTGGCCGAAGGGCGCGGCGGGCAGCGTGACGCGTTGCCCGGGTGTCAGGCGCGCGACGTGCAGTGTCGCGAAGCGGTTCGCCAGTGTGACGGCGGCGTCGACGCCCGGACGTCCCGACGCCGCCGCTACCAGCCCACCGCCGTCCAGAAGGTCGGCGATATCGGCTTCCGCATAGCCGGGAGAGAGTCCTGGTGTGTCGGGGGCGACCCACATCTGCACGACCCGTGACTGTATGCGCGAGGCCCGCGACATGGCATTGCACTCGCTGTGGGCGATGCCGGTGCCCGCAGTCATCCGCTGGATTTGCCCGGGGCGCAGCACGCCGGTGTTGCCGTGGGAATCCCGGTGCTCGACGGCGCCTTCCAATACCCAGGTGAGGATCTCTGTTTCGTCGTGGTGGTGACGGTCGAGTCCTTCACCGGGGTCGATGGTGTCGTCGTTGTTGACCATCAGGACACCGTGCGCATTGCCGACGAGGTCGTAGTTCCCGGTCGCGGGAAACGACTGCCACGAGTCGAGCCACTCGTTGTTCCAATGGTGGCGCTGGGCGCCGGGATGGACGGTGATCACTGCGCAGCACCGTCGTCGGAGAGTCGGTTCAGGATGGCGAGCAGGGCCCGCCCATCGTCGGGGGAGAGCTTGTCGACGAACAGCGTCTGCACCAGCGCGAGGTGGTCGTCGGCGGCGGCGCTCAGGGCCGTCATGCCGGCGTCGGTGAGGCAGGCGAAGCTGCCGCGCCGGTCGGCGTCGGCACGCTCGCGCCGCACCAGCCCGGCGCGGCCCAGCTTGTCGATCTGATACGACAGCCGCGACGACGAGAAGACCATCGCGTCGGCGAGCTCACCCATCCGCAGCCGGTGCTGCGAGGAGTGGGAGAGGAGTAGCAGCACCTGGTAGTCGGCCAGTGCGAGGCCGTGACGCCGGCGCAGATCCTCGTCGAGAACGGTTTGGATCTGCACCGACGTCTCGATGAACGGCTGCCACGCCACCCAGCGCGGATCGGGACTCATCGTCGTCGGATTATCGAGGCGTGTGCGGCATCAGCGCGTCCGGCGGGATCTGGCCCAGGCGTCCGGCCTGGTAGTCCTCGATCGCCTCGACGAGCTGCTGGCGGGTGTTCATCACGAACGGGCCGTACGCGACGACGGGTTCGCGGATGGGTTGACCGCCTAGTAGCAGTACCTCCATCGCGGGCCGGTGGGAATCCTGGCTCGACTCCGCGGCGATGGTGATCGTGTCGCCCTTGCCCAACACGGCGAGCTGGCCCTGGTGGATCGGGCGCCGCTCCGCGCCTACCGTCCCGCGTCCGGACAGCACGTAGACCAGTCCGTTGAAGTCGGGCCGCCACGGCACGGTGACGCTTGCGCCGGGCTCGATCGTGGCGTGCGCGAAGGTGATCGGCGTGTGCGTCGACCCTGGGCCCTGATGGCCGTCGATCTCACCGGCGATGACGCGGATCAACGCACCCCCGTCGGGGGAGGACACCAGCGCCAGGCCGTCGCCCTCGAGGTTCTGGTACTTCGGTGCCAGGAACTTGTCGCTGGCGGGCAGGTTGACCCACAGCTGGATGCCGTGGAACAGTCCGCCGGATTCGACGAGTTCGGCCGGGGGTGTCTCGATGTGCAGGATGCCCGCGCCGGCGGTCATCCACTGGGTGGCACCGTTCTCAATGAGGCCGCCACCGCCGGTGGAGTCCTGGTGCTGAAAGCGGCCGTCGATCATGTAGGTGACGGTCTCGAATCCGCGGTGCGGGTGCCACGACGTGCCGCGGGGCTCGCCGGGCTCGTAATCGACCTCGCCCATCTGGTCCATGTGGATGAACGGGTCGAGGGCTGAGCTGCTGACGCCGGCGAACGCGCGCACGACGGGGAAGCCCTCGCCCTCGTGGCCGCGCGGACCGGTGGTGATCGAGGTGACGGTGCGGTCGAGTGTGCCCGGCTCCGGCTGGGGCAAGCGGGCCAAGGTCAGCGTATCTGCGGTGATCGCAGGCATTGTGGTCTCCCTTCGGGGTCCATAATAGCTCAAATTTGAACTATCTGACCGTTGCAACGAATGGTGGGCGCGTGCTATTCCCGACGGGGACGGAGGAGGCCGGCTATGACGAAGGTCTACTACTACACGGCGACGACGCTGGACGGGTTCCTCGCCGGCCCCGACGATTCGCTGGCCTGGCTCATGCGCCAGGAGATCGACGAGGACGGATACGGCTCGTACTCGGAGTTCATCGCCGGCATCGGGGCGATCGTCATGGGGTCGACGACCTACGAGTGGGTCGTCGAGCACCTCAAGAGCTCGGGCGAGAAGTGGATGTACGAGATGCCCGCCTGGGTGATGACGACGCGCAACCTTGAGCCGTTCCCTGGCGCCGATATCCGCTTCGCGTCGGGAGGTGTGCGTGGGGTCTACGCCGAGATGGTCACTGCCGTCGCAGCCGGGAGCACCAGCGAGCAGGGTGAATCAATTGCCGACGGCAAGGACCTGTGGGTGGTGGGCGGCGGCGACCTGGTGGGGCAGTTCGCCGACGAGGGGCTGCTCGACGAGATGTTCGTGTCCATCGCGCCGGTCGTCCTCGGCGCGGGACGACCACTGTTGCCGCGGCGCTACGACTTCGAACTCCTCGAGACCGGGCGCAACAAGGCGTTCGTGTGCGCTCGTTATCGCTTCGTCGGCCCGCTCGCGGAGGACCGATAGAGGTTCTGCAACCACGCGGCGGCATCTATTCGGTCGATTGTTACCAGGAGAAAGTAACGATCGACCGAACAAGTGCTGGCTCAGGCTGACCAGATCACCGGCACGTCGTAGCGCACCAATTGCTCATCGCCGGACACCAGGATGAGGTTCTCGTGCACCGCCTGTGCGACGAGCATCCGGTCGAATGGGTCGCGGTGGTGCGGTGGCAGGTCGGCGGCGGTAGCGGCGTGATCGTGCGTGAAGGGCAAGGGGGCGAAGCCCTCGTCGCCGGCGATCTCCGCGAGTGAAACGTCGGTTGCCAGATCGAGCTTTCCCAGGGCCCGCTTGATCCCTGCCTCCCAGATCGACGCGGAACTGACGAATACCCGACTCATGGGGTTGGCGATGACTTCCCTCGCGGTTGCCGGCAACCGCGCATCGTCGGCCAGCCACCACACCAACGCATGCGTGTCCAGGAGGTAACCGCTCACCGGTAGAAGTCCTCGATGACTTCGTCGGGCGTGGCGTCGAAGTCGTCGGTGATGGTGATCTTCCCGGCCAACCGACCGGGGGTGCGTGGCGTGACGAGGGGTTCATAGCGGATCAGCCGCGCAACCGGCTGCCCCGACCTGGTGATCACGATGTCGACGTGGTCATCCTCGTTGAGCCTCTTGATCAACTCGGACAGCGTTGTCTTCGCCTGGTGCATCCCAACTTCCATCGGCGCTCCATCCTGTCCGAGCTTGGTCTAGTCTAGCTTAGCTAACTGACCGCGATCAGGTGGTGGCGCCGAGGGATCAGGGGGCGACGTCACCCCAGTCGTTGAAGCCCGAAGGGCGGTGCAGGCCGAAGGAGGCGTGCTCGAACATGCCCCAGCCCTCCTGCTCGCTGCCGTCGGCCTCGCGGCACACCGCGTGCCCGACGTGGTCGATGACACCGAACGCGGAACGGCCGGCAACCGCCGGATCGGTCAGGTCGTAGGTGACGCGTTCGACGAAGTTCTCGCCCTTCCACTGGCCGTGGCTCCAATCGGCGTCGCCGCCGTAGCCGCCGCCGATGTGCAGGGGAGTGCCCGCCTTGGCGTCGGCCTCGATGACGATCGGCTTGCCGTCCTGGCCGGTCGCCTCGATCGTGGCGCCGGTCGGGAGCCGGGTGCCCGACCGGTAGTGGATCGTGACCCGCGGCCAACCGAGTTGCTCGACGCGGCCGTCCTTCCAGACGCGGGTGCAGTCGTTGAGGGTGCGGAACCCGTCAGCGTCCTCCTGGATGATCAGCACCATGCCGAAGTCCTTGAAGGCCATCGGCACATACAGCCACCACATGCCGTCGAAGGGTCCCGGCCGGCCGGGCGTCTCGGCCTCGCCGACCGGGCGAATGCCCCACGACCGGTCACGGGTGCCCAGCCAGGTTTTCGGGTCGACCTCGATCTCCTCGCCGTCGATGACGATCTTGCCCGACCAGGACCCGACCTGGGCGAAGCGCTGAGCGTCGAGGGTGACCCGCGTGCCGGCGCGCATCAGGTGCCGTTGCTCCTGCACGACGTCGAACAGGCCGTTCCAGGTCAGGTCGGCGGAGATTCCCTCGGTCTCGTCGAGGGTCACGTGCAGCTTGCGCAGCGGCTCGATGGGATCGATGGCCAACCCTCCGACGCGGGGGTGGAGCCGGTCGTCGTCCATTGCGTCGGAGAACCGCACGACGGTGTGCTCATCGCCGCGGTGGATCAGCATGAAGCCGTCCTTGACGCCGAGCACCGGGTAGTGGCCGAGGCCGATGACGACGAAGATGTCGCCGCTGCGGTCGTGGGCGCACATGTAGGA
>CAZVVS010000254.1:0-7316 GCA_964630585.1 uncultured Gordonia sp. | reverse complement strand
ACAGCATGGCCAGCTCGCACCCGCCGCCCAGGGCGAAGCCGTTCACGGCGGCGATCGTCGGGGTGCGGGAGTTGGCGAGTGCGTCCCAGGCCCCGAAGAACCGGGCCGCGACCATGTCGCTGAAGCTCTTGTCCGACATCTCCTTGATGTCGGCGCCGGCGGCGAATGCCCGGTCGGAGCCGGTGATCACGATGGCCCCGATGCCGGGATCGTCGTCGAACGCGGTGACCGCGGCGACGACCTCGGTCATCAGTTCGGTGTTGAGTGCGTTGAGCGCCTTGGGGCGGCTCAAGGTGATCAGGCCGACGCGGTCGCGGGTCTCGGTGAGGATCGTCGTGGGCTCAGGCAAGGGGTGCCTCCTGGAGTTCGAAGGTGAGGTCGAGGGCGTCGCCCAGCGGCGCGAGGAACCGCGCGGATTCTTGCGCGTCGACGGCGTCGAGGGAGTTCGGTCGCCAGCTCGGATTTCGGTCCTTGTCGATGACCTGGGCGCGGATCCCCTCGGCGAGGTCATGGTGTTGCAGGCAGCGGATCGACGTGCGGTATTCGCGGGTCAGCGCGGTGCGCAGGTGGGGCTCTGTGCGGGCGGCGTGCAGGGCGGCCAATGTGACGACGAGGGCGGTCGGGGACTTGGTGGCGATGGTGGCCGCAGCCTCGTCGGCCTCGGGCCGGCCGGTTTGTGCGCAGGCTTCGAGGATGGCGGGGACGGTGTCGGCGACGAAGGCTTCGGCGATCCATTCGCGCTGGGCGGCCAGCTTCGACGGTGGTGGCGCGACGGCGAACCGTGCTAGCGCTTCCCGTACCGATTGTTCGGCGATCGCCTGTCGGAAGGCGGGCAGGTTCGCCGCGGGGATGTAGTGGTCGGCCAATCCCAGGGCGATCGCATCAGCGCCGTCGAGGTGGACCGAGGTGAGCGCCGCGTAGGTGCCGAGTTCGTCGGGGGCTTGGGCGAGGAGTCGGGTGCCCCCGACGTCGGGGACCAGGCCGATGCCGACCTCGGGCATGGCCAACCGCGTGCGGTCGGTGACGACGCGGGTGTTGCCGTGCCCGGAGATCCCGACGCCGCCGCCCATCACGATCCCGTCCATCAGCGCGACATACGGCTTGGGGTAGTCGGCGATCGCCGCGTTGAGGCGGTACTCGTCGCGCCAGAACTGCGCCGAGGCGCTCAGCGTCGCGGCGACGTCGCCGGCACCCTCGAGGTCGGAGGCGTCGCGGTGGATGGCCAGGATGTCCCCGCCCGCGCACAGGCCGCGCTCGCCTGCGCCGGTCACGACGACCGTGCTCACGTCGGGGTCGGCGGCCCAGCGGGTCAGGGCTGTCGAGATCAAGCCGACCATCTCGTGGTTGAGCGCGTTGATCGCCTTCGGGCGGTTCAACGTCAACGTGCCCACGCCGTGCTCGACCGTCGCGATGACCGGCGGTTCGGGCGGGGTCGTCGAGGGCATGGAGGTGGCTCCTGGGGATGGGTCGAACGGGGTATCTGCATCCATCGTGGTGCCGTGGGTCACACCGGTCAACGGGCAATGGCGCACCACCGGGGGTGCAGAATTGCCTCCGGTCTGTGGTCTGGCGCTAGCGAACATGCCTATTCTGGATTTCATGTCTGACCGTCGTCGATCCGAAGTCGATCCGCGCGCCATCCGCGCCGACGACCTGCGATACCTGCTGGCCGTCGCGCGCTCTCGCAACCGGCGTTCGGCCGCGTCGGATCTGGGCGTCGACACGTCGACGGTGACGCGGCGCATCCGCGCCTTGGAACACGCGTTGGGTACCGAGCTGGTGCGGCAGAACGCCGCGGGGTGGGAGCTCACCGAGGCCGGGAGGACGGTCGCGGAGACGGCCGGGCCCATTGAGGATGCCGTCGAGCGGGTTGCCGGGGCGGTCGCCGGTGATCAGGGGCGCACACTGCGCGGCAACGTGCGGGTCACCGCGCCGGATGCGTTCGGCGCCTATTTCGTCGCACCGGCGTTGGCCGGGCTGCACCGGCGTCACCCCGATCTGACGGTCGAGCTGCTGACCGCCACGCGCGAGCCGAATCTGCACCAATCCGGGTTCGATGCGGCGATAACCGTTGGGACGCCGACGAGCGGGCAGGTCGTCAGCGAACCGCTCAGCGACTACATCCTCGGGCTGTATGCGACCGACGGCTATCTGCATGAGGAGGGTGTGCCGGCGACTGTCGACGATCTGCACCGCCACACGCTGGTCTGGTACGTCGACTCATTGCTGCACGTCGGCGAGCTCGATCTGGAGAAGCATCTGCCGGGCATCACCCCTCGGGTCATGTCCACGAGTGTCTTCGCCCAGGTGGAGTCCGTGCGCTGCGGCGGGGGGATCGGGTTGCTGCCCTGTTTCGTCGCCGACCGCCATCCCGAGCTGCGCCGCATCCTGCGCGAGCAGGTCGCTGTCCGGCTGGGATTCACGCTGTCGGCGCGTAGGGAGAGGTCCGTGCAACCCGCCGTCCAGGCGATCCGGGCGGCGATCCAGGCCGAGGTGCGTGGGCGCGTTGATGAACTGCTACCGGATCGCTGCGGAGATCTGTCCCCTGTCCGGTCACCTCGGTGATAATCACGGAGCTGACCGGTATATGTGCAGTTTTCAGCAGCGCCGCGCGGCGTTGACGCAGCGTTGAGAAACAGGTTGATCGGTGTTGAGGATGGCGGCCTAGCTTTCAGTGGAGTGCCTTGGGTCACTTGCCGGGCACGGCCGCCACCACTGAGGAGTACCGATGAAGCTAGCCCTCTACCTGCCCAACTTCCGCGACCACGTGACCATCCAGGAACTCGAAGACCTCACGGCGTGCGCGGAGGACCTTGACTTCGACTCGGTGTGGACGTTGGACCGGATCATCGTCCCCGAGACCTCCGACCATGAGCAGCTGACGTGCTCCTTCGGCATGATGACCGACCTGCCCAAGAGCCTGCCGGTCATCTCGCGCGGCAAGTGGTTCCAGGGCATGCCGCTGATTCCGTGGCTGGCGGCGAAGACCCAGAAGCTGCGCATCGGAATGAGCATCATCGACACCCCCTACCGCGCCCCCGCGGTGCTGGCGGCCGAACTCGCGACGCAGGACCACCTTTCGGGCGGCCGGCTCAACGTCGGCGTCGGTTCGGGGTGGATGCCTGAGGAATTCGCCGCCGCCAGCGCCACCCACCTGTTCCCCCGCCGGCATGGCCACGTGCGCGAGACCATCGAGATCATGCAGGGGATCTGGGCCAACGACCTTTTCGAGTACCACGGCGAGTTCGCTGATTTCGAACTCTCCGGCTTCGGTCACTCGCCGCTGCAGAAGCCCGGCCCGCCGATCTACTTCTCCGGCCTCAAGGATCCGAAGCGCTCGGCCAGGCGCATCGCCAAGTACGGGTTGCAAGGCTGGATCGGCATCCAGGATTCACCTGAGGACATCGCCCGGTGGAAGAGCGAGATGGCCCGCGAGCTCGGCGAACTCGGCCGTGACTTCCCCGAGGGTTTCGACATGTGCAGCATGATCTGGTTCGTCATCACCGACGAGCCGATGGATCAAAGCGACGCCGGGAAGGCCACCAATCTGCTCGCCGGAAACGCCCAGCAGATCGAGGACCGACTCAAGCGCTACAAGGAGGCGGGCTTGACGATGCCGTTCCTGTGGCCGCCGTTCCGCGACGTCCCGACATCCAAGACACTCGACGACCTCAAGCGCCTCACTGAGGAGATCATGCCGAAGGTCAACGCGATCTGAGGCCTGCGCGGTTCGTCGCGAGCGCTAATCGGTTCCGAACCGGTCCGCGGCGAACCGCGCAAACCAGGTCAGCACGTCGGGGTCGTCGATCGAGGACGTGCTGACCGCCTCGTTCAGCGGGCGCCCCATGAGCAGCTTCTTCACCGGCACCTCGAGGCGCTTGCCGTTGATCGTGTGTGGGATGGCTGGCGCGGCGACGATCTCGTCGGGCACGTGGCGCGGCGATAACCGCGACTTCAACGTCGAGGCGATGAGCGTCGTCAGCTCCTCGTCGACCTCCGTTCCAGCCACGGGGACGACGAAGAGGCCGAGCCAGTACTCGTCGTCGGGTCGGTCGACGCCGACGACGAGCGTCTCGGCGATCCCCGGCATCCCGTCGAGGACGTCGTAGAAGTCGCCGGTGCCCAGCCGCACGCCGTGCCGGTTCAGCGTCGAATCGGAACGGCCGTGGATCGTCAGCCCGCCGTCGGAGTGGAAGGTCACCCAGTCGCCGTGGCGCCACACGCCCGGCCACGTGTCGAAGTAAGCGTCGGTGTAGCGCGCGCCGTCGGGGTCGTTCCACAGGGCGACCGGCATCGACGGCATGGGCGCGGTGATGACGAGGTCGCCCATCTCGTCGACGACGGGAGTCCCGTCGGCGCGCCAGGCCGCGCAGTCGACGCCGGCCAGGCGCCCGCCGATCCGGCCGGGCCAGACGGGTGCGTACTCGTTGCCGCCGACGAACGACCCGGAGATGTCGGTGCCGCCGCTGGTCGAGTCGACGCACACCTGCTCGCCGATGTGCTCGAGAACCCAGCGGTAGTCGGCCGACGGCAGTGCCGAGCCGCTCACCATGAGGCGGCGCAGCCGGGACAGGTCGTAGTGTTCGCGCGGCGAGATCCCAGATCCAGCCGACGCCGAGACCACCGCCGCGCCCAGCAGCATGACTTCGGTGCCGGTGCGGGCGGCGACGTCCCAGATGGCGTCGGACGGGAACAGGGGGCTGCCCTCGTAAAGGACGATGCCCGCGCCCTGGGTGAGTGCGCCCAGCTCGATGTTCCACAGCGCCCAGCCGGTGGAGGTGACGGAGAACAGCTTCTCGCCCGGGGTGAGCCCGGCGTACAGGCCCGCCCACTTCAGGCCCTCCAGGGTGATGCCGCCGTGGCTGTGAACCAGTCCTTTGGGCAGCCCGGTGGTGCCGGAGGTGAAGAGCACCCACAGCGGGTGGGAGAACTCGACCTGCTCGAATTCCAGCGGCGCCGGCGTCGCGAGCACCTCCGCCCAGGGAGTCGTGCCGGCGGGGGCAGGACGGTCGAAGACGTAGGGGACGTGCACGACTTCGCGCACGGTCGGGAGCTTCTCGCGCAGCTGCGCGACGACGTCGGCGCGGTCGTAATCCTTGCCGTTCCAGTGGTATCCGTCGGTGGCGATGAGGACGGTCGGTTCGAGCTGGGCGAGGCGGTCGACGGTGCCGTCGGGTCCGAAGTCGGGGGAGCAGCACGCCCACGTCGCGCCGACTGCCGCGCAGGCGAGCACACCGATCACCGCGTGCTCGGTGTTCGGGAGATAGGCGGCGACGCGGTCACCGGGCTTGACGTCGTGCCGGCGCAGCCAGCCGGCCATGGCGGCGATTGACTCGCGCAACTGGGCGAAAGTGATCTCACGCGCCAGGTGACCGCCTTCGCGGACACACCTCAGGGCGACGTCGTCGTCGGCTCCGCGTCGCAGCATGTGCTGCGCCCAGTTGAGGCGCGCGCCGGGGAACCAGCGGGCGTGGGGCATGGGGTCGTCGGTGAGCACGCGGCTCGCCGTCGTCGAGAACTCGACGTCGTAGTAGTCGATGATCGACGTCCAGAACGTGGGCAGGTCGGCGACCGACCACTCCCAGAGTGCGTCGTGGTCGGGGAACGGGTGGCCCTCGCGCTGCTCGAGCCAGTCGAGGTAGGTGCGCAGCGGTGACGTCGCGATGCGGGCGGCCGACGGCCGCCAGATGATTCCAGACATCGCGGGACCTCATCGTCGGGGAGAAGGGCGGGGCATGCCTGCAATCCTGGTCGCCCGGCGGCCGTCGCGGGTGCCCGCGTTCGACGGTTGATCGGCGGTTGATGAAGAGTTGAGCTAACCGGCCGGAGAACCGCAGCAGAGCGGCGTCGGACCTGGATACGCTCGATGGTGGGCGTCGCGAGGCCGAGGTCGCCCGGCAGATCGCCGAGGACCACAGCGTGGCGAAGTCCGCGCTGCTCACCTCGGTGAGCCATGAGATCCGCACGCCCTTGCAGGCCATCAAAGGTTTCACCGAGTTGTTGTCGACCATGGACTTGGAGCAGGAGCGGCGCGAGGAGGCGCTGTCGCGGATCAACGCCGCCGCGAACCATCTGCTGAGCCTGGTCACCGACGTCCTCGACATCAGCCGGGCCGAGGCCAAGGCACTGCCCCTGCGTCCCGAGGCAGTCGAAGTGTCGCGCAGCATCGACGAGGTCGTGGACCTGACGTCGTCGCTGGCGGTCGAGCGAGGGATGTCGGTGTGGACGAGTCTCGTCGACGATGAGTGCGTCTGGGCCGATGCCGACCGGTTGCGGCAAGTCTTGTTCAACCTCATCGGCAATGCGCTGCGGCACGGGCGCAGGGGTGGGGTGGTGCGGATCTCCGCGTCGTCGACGGTGGAGTTCGTGGTCGTCGAGATCGCCGACGACGGGCCGGGCATCCCCGACGAGGTGCTGGCCCGGATCTTCACTCCTTTCACGCGGGGCGCCGACGCCGGGGTCGCCGAGCCCGTCGACGGTCATGGGCTCGGCTTGATGTTGGCGCACGGTCTGGTCGTCGCGATGGGTGGGGAGCTGACCGCGGGCAATGCGCCGTCCGGCGGTGCGGTGTTCACGATGCGGCTTCTGCGGGCATCGGACGAGGTTGGACGATGAGGCGGGTGTGATGAGGGTCGGGTCATGAGGCTGGGGGAAGCGCACGCGTTGGAGCGGTTGGCGGCGTATGACCATGGTGTTCTGGCGACGGTCCATCCTCGTCGTGGCGTCGACGCCGTGCCGGTGGTGTACGCCGTCGACGACGGTCACGTCGGGATCCCCGTCGACCGGGTGAAACCCAAGGCGTCCACGCGGTTGCAGCGCGAGCTCAACTTGGAGGCCGATCCGCGTGCGACGCTCCTCGTCGACCATTGGGACCCGGTGGACTGGTCGCGGTTGTGGTGGGTGCGGGCCGAGTTGCGATGGGTCGATTCGGTTGAGCGGGTCGGCCGCCTTGGGGAGTTGCTGGAGGAGCGGTACCCGCAGTACGCCGGTCGGCCGTTCGAGAAGGTGCTGGTGCTGCGGGTCGAACGTCTTACGGGCTGGCAGGCCGCAATTGACTAGGTGCGCGGAGATCTGCGACCAGATGGTGGTACCAGACCTACGCGGTTTGGCCGTTGTCGAGATGCAGCGGAGATTAGCAGCGCTACCCCCGGAAGTCTGACAGAACATGCGTGCCTCGATGAGTCGTGTCAATTTTGATTCTCCATGTGGTCGGCCATCCAAGTCACTTTCGGCGAACATTTGGCGTAGATCGATCTCTTGCGGCGCCCATGCAGCGGCAACCCCTCTGCTCTGACGACCGAGCATCGCCTCACACA
>CAZVVS010000253.1:1892-7342 GCA_964630585.1 uncultured Gordonia sp. | reverse complement strand
GTGGATGACTGACGACCATGGGGTGGAGCTGGGGAGAATCGAAAGGTGTTCGGCGTGGGGCGCTCTATTGCTGGGGATTGGGCGCTCAGGAGGCCGCAAATCTGGCTGGGGGGAGTAACCGGGGGAGTAACGGCTTCCGGATCAGCGACTGGTGCGTGCCTGCCGGGTCATCCTCGTGCGAGGCAACGCGTGCGCGTCCCTTCAGTCGGCTTGGCCAGCGTCCGGGAGGGACCAGATGCGTCCGTACTCGTCGCTCACGAGCGGCCACACCAACTCGATTCCATCTCGAAGCGAGTTGACGCCCAACGCCCAGCCACCGATCAGGACGAACTCGTGCGGGATCTGTCGGCCGGAGGCATCCCGGCGGCCTTCGGGGTCGAGGAAGCGCAGCGCGACTCGATCGTCGACTCGGGCAAACGCTTCGGCTAGATCGGGAACGTCAGCGAACACCTGGTCGTAGATCTCCAGCGGGTCGGTCGCTCCATCCCGTCGAACGAATCGGAAGCCCCAGGTCTTGCCCCTCGTCGCCCAGATCAGCCGTACATGGGACGACTGGGCTGCCGCGCTCACTTCTTGCTCCGGAGAAGAATGTTGCGTTCCTCTGCGTCGTCGAGATCGAGGCGGAAGCGGCTCAGGACTGCCGCCATGTGGTCGTGCTTGGCCAGCGCGTCAGCGTTCATCTGGACCAGCCTGCTGCCGACCAGTTGTGCCGCGGCGTTGATGGCCTTGTTCATCCCGTCCTTGTTGAGCAGAGCGAGGACCTTGCCGACCGGTCCAGCGATCTTCGCCTTGCCGATGAGCGCAATCGCCAACGGTCCGAGTCCGACCACGAGATCCTCTACGACCTTTGCACCCGCTCGCTTCTCCTCAACCCAGCGGACGTGCCGCTCGAACGGGAGCATCGCCGATAGGGGAAGGAGGTAGTCGAGCCCAACCCGCTCGGACACCTCAATCCGACCGTCCTCAAACCTCGCCGAGGAGAGGAGGAGAAAGTCCTCACCTACTGCGAGAGCTTCGCCGGAATCGATCAGGCTGGCGAGCACTCGGCGGAGCTCCTCTAAGTCGTCGGACGCCTTCGAAACGATGAGGTCCCGAAGGCCGAAGACGTCGAGGTCGGGAAGGAGATCCGCTTTTGATAGCGCGAGAACCCAGATGCGCGGGAACCGCACGAGCGGCTTTCCGTCCTCCAGCAAGTCATCCTTCAGGCGAAGCAGTCCTGTGCGAAGACTGCCGAGTAGCGACTTGAGGTAACGCTCCTCTTCCCCCCTGTTGTCGAGGAGGCGTTGGCCATCGACGAGCAGCAGGGCTACATCGGAACCGAGAAGTGCCTTGAAGGTGTCCAAGCGCCGCTGAGACTCCTCGACGCCGCTCACATCTTGCTCGAACCACTCACCCGGATAGTCATGCCAGATCAGGCGAAGTGCGTCGAAGGGTTGGGAACTTGCCGCCTTGGTCGCCTTCTGCCGCAGCTTGATCGTGAACGCGTACGACGTGGCGGCGAACTTGGTCGGGCCTGGACGGAGGCCCGAGTCTCGCATCCCGAGGTAGTTACGGTGCAGCTGATGTCCCTGTCCGGTGTTGTCTGCCGTGACGTCGAACTGGCTCGCCTTGAGGAAGTGCGGCTCCTGGGTCGCACCATAGAAGGCTGAGATGAGGACAGTCTTACCGCTGCCACTCTCGCCGAATACGGCGATCTGTTGCTCCAGGGTCCGGCTGAGCTCCATCCGTCGAACGTAGCGCAGCACGGGAGATCTGAATGAGGGCCGAGGGCTGGCGGGTCACTCGTCAGCACGGTCGGGTTGGTGTCAGCTGCGACCAGACCGCTCCCGGTCGACGAACGCTTCGATCGAGGCGGCGGTGACTCGGACCGAGCGACCGATGTGGACCGTCTCGAGGTCGCCGACCGCAATGAGTTCGTAGACGGTGCTGCGGCCGATCGCGAGAAGCTCGGCGGCCTCGGGGATCTTCAGCAGGAGGCCGATGGTGCGTGTCCCGGTTGAGCTCATGCCCACCTAAGCGCGCGGAGGTCCAACAGCAGTGGTCAGGTCGGGGGCGAGTAGACCCGCTGTTGCGGTCGGTAGCCGGCGTGGGCGAGCCAGGCACGCGCTCGGCCGTGCCGGCGTTCGTCGGAGAACCGGTACCAGTCGTCCTCGAGGTCCGGGAAGCGGCGGACGACATCCTTGAACCGCCGGAAGGCACCGCGGCCTTCGATCGCAACGGCGAGCAGGTCCGCTGCCGAAGGATTGGTCACGGCGGCGACGAAGTCCTGCATGTCTCGGTAAGCGTCTCGTCCGCCGAGGGATGGCACCGCGAGCCAGCGGTCGTCATCTTCGTCGAAGTCTGGACGGTCGTCGTCGAACGCGTTGAGCATGTCGCGGATCCAGTCGATCCAGCCGCCATCGTTGTTGCCCGACTCGAGGAGATCGGCGAGCTCGTCCAGGTCGACTGGGAGTGCTGGTAGGCGGAGCCCGCTGGAGCCCGGGTCGAGTGCGGACTCCAGGTCGTCGGCGAGTTCCTTGTCACCTTCCGAACAGCGCTGCCGGAGCACCTCGACGCATTGCGTTGCGATGGGCCGAACTTCTTCGGAGCGATTGTCGATCGCCGCGATGAGCCCGTCGCCGGCCTGCTGCGCCCAGCTTCCGAGGTCGACACTCGACAAGGCAGCGACGATCCGCTCACCGTCGCCGATGCGAGTGCCGCTCGCTCCTGTCGACGTTGGTTGGTCATCGCAGTGAGTCTCTCGCATCTCAACCGGAGGAGTCGATGCCGATCGGTAGCGAGACTGCGGGTGTTGGTCTTCACGGCCGGATCGGTCGGGAACGAGTTCACGACGTCAACGAAAGACCATCTGGAATCACAGTCTGGCTCCCAGGGGAGCGGGGCCGGTCGCCCGAGTCTCAATTGACTCGGCAGAGTCAAGACTCGTTCGGTCAGTGTCAGACCTTCGTATCAGGATGAACCTGATGAACAACGGAGCGGGCCGATGATGGCGAGCGGAGACCGTCGGCGGTCCACCCTCGATTGGCTGATCGCCAACCCCGTGATGGACGTTCGTCCTTGGCGTGACGAGCTGATCGAGCAGCAAGGATTCGACGCTCGCCATGCCTACGTCGAGACGTACTGGCTGCCGGTACTCGGCCCGTCGGCGGTCCTGGCTCTCCGCCGGTTCGCCGACTGGCTGGACAACCGGCCGGCCGGCGCCCACGTCGATCTTGTCGATCTCGGGGCGTTCCTCGGCCTCGGCGCAGGTACCGGCCGCCACACCCAGATCAACCGGACCATCGGGCGTCTCATCGACTTCGGCATGGCCCGCATCTGCGGGGACCACCTCGAAGTCCGGACCGTCCTTCCGCCGGTCCCGCTCCGAGTTCGCAAGCGCCTTCCACCGGCCCTCGCCGACACCCTCGCCGACCGTGACCAGCGCTGCCTCGACAGCGCATGACCCGGCGGTGGCCGGTCGAGGAAGCCGCCCACCGAACCTCACCAACGCCGTGGTCACCCCTGACCACTTGACCACCAAACGAGGTGGTCACCCCTGACCACTTCCAACCTCACCAGGAGAACACCATGCAAACCATCGAGTTCATCGGCGTCAGAGGAGGACACGGCACCACCACCGTCGCCCTCGTCGCCGCCGCAACCCTCGCCAGCCGAGGACCAACCAGCATCGCCGCCCACGACCCCGACGCACTTGGCGTCGCTGTTGGCACAACGACCGGCCAGCTGCCAGTCGCGCTCGCCGAGCACCTCGACCTCAAGGTCGACGAACCCGGCATCGACATCGTCGACGCCAGGACGCTCGAGCAGTACCTCGACGTCGGCCCGTTCGACGACGAGCCCGCACGTGCCGTTCAGAGCGCCTGTGAGCGCCTCCGCATCGGAGTGCTACGAGGACCCGACTACGTCGGTCTCCGCACGCTGTGCGGCCATCAGGAGGCACAGCTGGACGGGATCATTGTCGTGGCCGAGGCGGGCCGGGCGCTCGATGCCCGAGACGTCGAGCACGTCACCGGCCGGGCCGTCGTCGCGGTCATCGACCACACCCCGGCCGTCGCCCGAGCGATCGACGCCGGCCTCCTGTTGAGCCGCTGTCGTGTGATGCGTGAGTTCGCCCAGCTCCGCAGCTGGATCGCCCAGATCGTCTCCGAGGAGGCATCATGCGCAGCCCACGCGTGACCCCCTCCGCACCTCACAATCCGCCCCCAGGGACGGTGGTAAGGAAGTGGCACAGACTGGCTTGTTCCGCAAGCGGAACAAGCAGGCGGTTCCCACCGAAGTCGGTCGCCGGTGGTGCGGCCTACTTGAAGCAGCGTCTCACGGACGGACCGGTCCTCTCGCAGGAGGCATCAGTCAGTGCAGTCAGCAGACCCGATCCCAACATCTCCCACTCGACCGGGACGGCTGCTGCGCCGCCGGCTCTCATCTTCGCACCGACCTTGAGGTGTTCGACTGGTATGTCGACCAAGCTCCACGAGCGAACGGCGACGTCGTGCTCGACCACTACATAGCTGTGCTCGATCTCGTCGAAGGCGAACCATTCACGTACGCCAACGCGTAGCGGGCACCGTTCGGGTGGGCCACTTCGAGCACCACCGTACGGCATGGGAGGACCGAGTCGGCGCCGTCGCGCAAGCCGCTGAGCGGCCCTCATCGACAGCGGTCAGCACGACGAAGCCGTCGCGATGCTGCGCTGGCTGGTGACAGCGATCCCACTCAACAGTTCTATCGCCCCAGCACTCAACTTGCCTCCGGCGACGACCACGCAGCTCGGACGGCCGACGCCGAGCATGCCGACATCGAATAGGCCGGAGTTCAAGAACCCGCCGAGACCGTCGAAGCGCTCTTCGCCGCATAGCGGGAGTGTCGCCGCGAGGTCGGTTCCTGTCAGGAAGTGGGGAAAGGGTCGACCGAGAGGCTCGGAAGCCACTTCACGGGAAATACCGGGAACGGTGGCGTCGGGAGCACCGGACACGAATACATCGCCCAATTGACAGCATCGGCCCCCAGCGTGGAGCCGCTGTACCCGGTCGAGTTGCTCAGAAGCGCGCTGCTCGCCGTGTAGAGGGTGCCAAACTCGGTAGGGACGGCGAGACCGACGTACTCCGATGGATTGAGGTACAGCCCCGGCATTCCGAACCGCCCGAAGTAGTTGCCGGGGGCAACGAGGAAGCTGGTGAACGGGGGCACACATGGAAGGTTCCCCCAGAACGGATCGGCGTCAGCTGTCGATTCGACGTAGATGGCGAACTGGTTCCCGCTGAACTTGTTGCCAGTAATGAGCGGCGTTCCGACGAACTGTTCAACTGAGATTGCTCGTCCGAATGACTTGAAGACTGTGGCTCTGATCGAACTGAGGCTGGTCGTCCTGGCGAAGGTGATTCCGACTCCTGAGGGCAAACCGGGTGTGGTTGGTCCGTCGTTGCCGGTGTCGCCGCCGATGGTGTCGTCGC
>CAZVVS010000253.1:0-1792 GCA_964630585.1 uncultured Gordonia sp. | reverse complement strand
CGGGGTTCGTGGTCGTTCCCGCGACACGAAGCGTCCCGCCACTAGCGACGTCGATGGCTGCGGCTCCGTCGCCCTTGATGATGCTGCCGGATTCGATGGTGAGGGCGCCGCTGTTGCCGACGATGATTCCGGGGGTGCTTCCGCCGCCGCTGGCGCCTGTGCGGATGACGGCACCCGATGTGGAGGAGATGGTCCACGTGCGGTTGCTGCTGAGATCGAGGCCGGCGACTCGAACAGCGCGGGACGTTGAGCTAGCGCCGAACTGGTTGGCGTCCGTTCCTTGGAGGATGACTCCGGTCGGGTCGATGCCGTCGAGGTAGAGGGGCGCGCCGAGTCCGGAACCGATCTCTGAGCCTTTGACTGCGAAAGTGTTTCGGCGGAGTGTCACCGCGATGTTGCCGGTCGGTGGCTTGGCGAAGGCTGCTGGTGACGAGAGGAGCGAGTCGGTCACGGTGGCGGTGCCGGGCGCGTAGTCGCCGTGGTAGGCGTCGTTCTTGTTGGTGACGGATTCGCGGCCGTGGCGGAACGTTGCGTGTTCGATCGAAGCGGTTCCGCCGAGGACGCCGATGGCGTGTTCGTAGTCGTAGAAACCGGGTGTGGTTGGTCCGTCGTTGCCGGTGTCGCCGCCGATGGTGTCGTCGCGTAGCGAGGTGAAGATGACGGGGTTCGTGGTCGTTCCCGCGACACGAAGCGTCCCGCCACTAGCGACGTCGATCCGGCCCGAGGAGGAGAACTTGACAATCGATCCCTCACTGATCGTCAGCGTGCCGGAGACCACGACTGGACAGGTGACGACGTTGAGTCCTGCGCCTTCCCACACGTCGGAAGTCACGGTCCCGCACCGGTTTAGCCGGCTCCGCTGACCGATCGGACCGACCTGGGAAGAGGTGGCCGCACTGGAACCAGATTGGTTCGAAGCTGTCACGACGGCCCGCAACGTGGAACCGAGCTGAGCATCTGTCAGCGTTAGGGACCCTGTCGTTGGAGCGCCAGGGAGCGGACTGCAGAGAGACGCGTGACACGTTTGCCATTCGGTGGTGAACGATGACGGGGCGTTGGCCCACGATCCCGTCGAAGCGGTGATGGTGGCCCCTACGACAAGAGGGCCGGTGACTTGCGGGTCGCTCAACACTGCGGGTGGCACCGCAGGAACAGGTTCCTCGGGAACGCAGGCAATACCGACTCCCGAGGCGCCGACGAGCAGCCACAACAGATGCCAACGGCTACGTCGTCCACGCATCATCCCCTGATCCTCCCGCCTTCCGGACACTCCAGAGGGGTGTCGCCCCGCAGAAATTTGAGATTAGCCGCCACGGCAAGGGCGATCCGAGAGTGGCTGGAACGCCAGAGAGAATTGCCTCGCGTACGAGTCTCCGGTCGCCTTCGTCAAGAGATCCGCCGAGGGGACGAGGCGGCCGCTTGCGCTCACGCTGCACCGCCGCGTTTCGTGCTACCGGTAACACTGCCGCTGCTTGGAGTCGACGGTTTGTCGCAGGACTGGTCATCGTCCCGGACAAGCGGCGAGTGGCGGTGTCGTGAATCGCCCCGGTACGGCGCTCTTCGCGATGGTCGACCGCCGTAAACCACCCGGTGACACGCGACATGCAGCGCGGAGTCCAACGCGGACGACTCTGGCCGGGCTCTCCGACCAAGCCACCCTTGAGGGCGCAGCGCCTGGCCCCCTCATCCGCCACGTCGGGGAGCCGGGACGCTCAGACGAAACGCATCGCGACAGGCGGCCCGATCCCCGAGGCTCGCCGCGCTTAGGTGGGCATGTTGAACATTGGCCTTC
>CAZVVS010000252.1:0-7344 GCA_964630585.1 uncultured Gordonia sp. | reverse complement strand
GCTCATGCCCCTGATGCCGCAGCTCCTACCGGTGCTGGAGACGGTGCTGAAGAGCTTCCCCGACGCGCGGAAGAACGGGCTGCAGATCCGGCAGCTGATCTACAACCTCAATCGTGCGCTGCCCATCGTCGGCGGCCGCCCGGTGCTGAAGGTCGACGTGGTGCTGCGCGGAATGCCGGGACCGGTGTCCGGACTCACAGGGGGCGTGCGGTGACCTCGGCCAAGCGGGCACTCATCTACTTGGTGATCTTTGCGGTCATCGCGATCGGCGGCGGAATCTTCGTCGCCAACGGCATCCAGCGTCCGGTACCCGGGGCCGACCAGGAGTACACGGCGGAGTTCACCAACGTGGCCGGGCTGCGGATCGGTAACGACGTCCGACGCCTGGGCACCCGCGTCGGAAAGGTCACCGGCGTCGACCTGTACCGCGGTAAGGACAGTGACACCACCAGTGCACGGGTGAAGTTCACCCTCACGCAGGGTGAGAACGTCTACGGCGACTCACGCCTGGCGATCCGCTACCTCAACCTCACCGGTATCCGCTACCTCGACCTGGAGCAGAAGGCCCGCGCCGGTGCGCCGGTCAAGCCGGGCACCGTGATCGGCCAGGAATCGACGACGCCGTCCTTCGACATCACCCAGGTGTTCCACGGCCTCGCCCCGGTCTTCCAGGTGATGAAGGCCGACGACGTCAACCGGCTCGCCGAGGGCATGCTGAAGATCGTCCAGGGCGACGGATCGGGATTCGCCCAGACCATCGACTCGCTCAACGAGGTCCTCGCACTGGTCGACGACCAGAACGAGGTCATCAACACCCTCGTCGACAACATGAAGTCGATGGCGGCAGCCATCGGCGGTGGGTCGCAGTACATCCAGCCGGTGATCAGTTACATCCAGCGGTTCGGCAACGTGCTCGCCGCCAACGTGACCCGCCAGCGCAGCCTCGCCGACCAGACCGGTTCGGTGCTCGTCTCCGTCGACAATCTCTTCGCGGCACTCGGGTTCGAGCCCAACAATTCGCCGGGCTTCAACGACCTCGTCCGCCAGGCGATGCCACTGGGCGAGTTGGGCGTCCAGCTCCTCTCCTACACCCCGGGGTTGTTGGCGGCATTCAACTCGGTCCTCCCCCCGACGGGTAAGCCCGTCGCGCAGACGTGTTCGAAGGGCCAGGCGCCGATACCGGACAGCCTTCGCCTCTTCCTTCGTGGATCGCAGGTGACGCTGTGCCGCCGATGATCGAGAACGAGGGTTCGATGCAGGACGAACCGACGACCGCGGCACAGGCCGCCGCGCAGTCGCAAGAGATGGCGCGTCCCAAGCGCAACTCGTTGTCCCCGCGCGAGTTGCTGCGCCGCCTGTCGGACAAGCCGGCCATGAGCACCGCGCAGCGGGAACGGGGCGAAACGCGATGGGGTCTCGCAGCCGTCGTGGTGTTGGCCGTCCTGGGCCTGGTGGCCGCGAGCATCTACATCTTCACGCCTGGACAGTCGCGCTTCACCGCCTACTTCGACGAAGCCGGCCAGATCAAATCCGGTGACAGTGTGCGCGTTGCGGGTGTCCCGGTCGGATCGGTCAAGAACGTCAGCCTCGAGAAGGACCGGGTCGCCGTCGAGATGTCGATCCGTCGCGGAGTCTTCATCGGCGAGGACTCGCGGGCCGACGCGAAGATGCTGACCGTCGTCGGCGGTAACTTCATCGACATCACCTCGGTCGGCAGCAAGCCGATGAAGGGCGATATGGGGAAGGACTCCACGTCGGTCCCGTATTCGCTGACCAAGACGTTCTCGCTGGTCCAGCCGAAGCTGGAGAAGATCGACGTCACGCCGCTGCGCAACATGTTGGTCGAGGTCCACGACGGGTTCGACCGGCACCCGGGGGCGCTGCGGCGCAACCTCGAGACCCTTGCGTCGATGGTGACGAACATCAACACCCGCCAGGACGAGTTCGGCTCGATGCTCAACCTGGCCTCGGAGTACACCAGCCAGGTCGCACTCGACGGTGACATCATGACCACGCTGGCGCAGAACCTGGCGGATTTCGTGACCGAGTTCCAGACGTATGGCGTGCGGTTCGCCTATGTGCTCAAGCGGCTCGCCGACCTTCTGGAGCGCGTCAAGGGCGTCGTCCTCGAATACGACACCACGATCGATCCGCTGATCCGTCAGGTCGATGCGATCGGCCGCAAGTTCGGCCCGTTGCTGACGCGCTTTGAGCCGATGATCGAGCAGGGGCGCGACTACATCAAGCGCCTGGAGAACATGGTCCAACCGGACGGTTCGATCCGCGTCGATCATTCGGGCATCGTCGTGTCCACGGACTACTGCCTGCCGATGGCGGGGGTGAAGTGCTGATGGTGAAGAAGCTTGTCGGCTCCAAGTGGCTGATGACCGGTCTGGTAATCGGGACGATCATCGTCCTCGGCCTGGGTTTCCTGGGCTTCAAGAAGGTCTCCACCCGCACGGTCGCCTACTGTGCCGAGTTGTCCGACGGTATCGGCCTGTTCCCCGGCAACGCGGTGACGCGCCGGGGGGTGCGCATCGGAACGATCCGAAGCGTCAAGAGCAGCGATGGCGTCGCCAAGGTGACCTTCGACGTCGAAAGGGACCAGCAGCTCCCGATCGACGCGATGGCGACCAGTGTCGCGCCGTCGATCATCGCTGTGCGCCAACTGGCGATCATCGGTGACGACCTCGGCGGGGTCAAGCTGCCGACGGGCAAGTGCATCTCCCGCACGCGGACCAACACCCCGGCGTCGATCAGCCACGCTCTTCAGAGTGTTTCGCGGCTGGCCCGCGAGCTCACCGTCGACGGTGGTCCAGAGACCCAGGCCATCGTCATGAAGTCCATGCAGACGATCGCCCGGGAGTTCGACGGTGTCGGTCCGCTGATCAACAACCTCATCAAGCAACTGGGCGTTCCGGCGCGGACACCGATGGCCGGGGCCCTGGCGGACATGGCTTCGGCGCTGGACCACACAAGTGTCCTGACCACGGGCCTGGCCGAGAACTGGAACATTCTGACCGAATTGGTCAATGGCATCAACGCGATCACCGACACCATGGCCGTGCCGATCCTGGGGGACCTGACGCGCGTCGCTGCCGCGCTGCCGGAAACGCTGGTCACCCTGTCGAGCCTGATCAACCGCTATTCGCACTTCCTCTGGCCCGCGCTGGACGCGGTCGTGCCGATGACGCGCCTTGTCGGCGCCGGCTTCCGCAACTGGGGCGATCTGCTCGGGATCGTGCCGGTCATCATCCGGGCTTTCCACGTCAACTTCGACCAGAAGACCCTGGGACTTCGGATCAGCTACAAGCCGCCGCGGACCCAGATCCCGGCGAAGAATCCCAAACTGACCTGCGCGAACGTCAATCGGGTCAGCCCCGGCCAATGCCGCGTGGTGGGCCCGAACGCCATGGAGATCGACGCCCTTCGCGCCGTCATGCTGTTCACGGGAGCGGGGCGACCATGAGGATGAGACTCGTACGGACGGCCGTGGCGCTCGGTGCCGTGCTCGCCGTGTCCACCGGGTGCGCCGAGTTCTCCGTCGAACGACTGCCCGCCCCCGGAGCCGGGCGCGACAGCTGGCCGCTGCACATCGACTTCGACACCGTGATGAACTTGCCGACGGAGGCCAAGGTCACGGTCAACGGCTTGCGGTCGGGCATGGTCTCCGACATCAAGGCCGACACCGATACCGCGAAGGTCACCGTGCGGCTCAACCCGTCGACGGTGGTCGGGCGCGACGCAACGGTTGAACTGCGCCAGGACACACTGCTCGGCGACACCTACGTCGCGATCACCAATCCGGGCGACGCGTACTCCCACCCGATCGAGCGCGGTGCCACGATCGGCAAGAACCAGGTGAAGCCACCGGTGCAGATCGAGGGACTGCTGAACAGTCTCGCCAACTTCGTCGGCGGCGGTAGCCTCCCGCAGCTGGGCAACACCTTCGACCGTCTCGTGAAGCAGTTCCCCAAGGATCCGCAGGAGACGCAGCGGGCGAGCAAGATGCTCGTCGGGACGCTGCACGCCCTCGCTGCCCAACAGCACGAGCTGAAGAAGATGCTGGCAGCTGGTTCGACGATGACCACCCAGCTTGCCGCATTGGAGACCCAGCTGAAGTTCATGCTGAGTCCCGAGGGGATGATGATGGTCGATGCGGCGACCGCTCCCGCGCAGATCGTCGAGCTGCTGGGTCGGCTGGGGACCGCGCTGATCCCGACGCTGCCGGCCGTGCCCGTCTTCAACGCACTCGCGCAGATCATCGAGCGAGTCGTCAAGCCGCTTCTCATCCCGGGTTGGCCGGACTACTTCGGGCAGGCGTCGAATCCACAGGCCCTGCTCGACGTCTTCACCAGCCGCCTCGTCCCGTTCTTGAAGGCGGGCCCAGCGGCGAACGTGAACTCGGTCGCCATTGAGAACGACGTATCGAATCCGCAGCTCGCGGACATCATGCTGCGGCAGATGCGGATGATGGGAATGGTGCGATGAGGGCTGGCAAGGAACTCGTCTTCAACATCATCACCTTCGTGATCGTCGTCGCCTTGTGCAGCGCTTACCTCGCTGTATCGGTCTACCGCTGGAATCCGTTTGAGAAGACGACGACGGTAACCATGAAGGTCAGCGACACGAACCTCATCCTCGAGAAGTCGGGTGTGTTCGTGAGCGGCGTTCGTGTCGGATCGGTCAGGGCGGTCAACCTGACGCCGGAGGGGGCGTCGGTGGATTTGGCGTACCCGGCGTCGATGAAGATCCCGTCGACCACCCCGCTTGAAATCGGTATGCAGTCGGCGCTGGGCGAACCCTTCATCAACTTCGCACCGACCAGCCTGGGCGGACCGTACCTGCGCGACGGCGATGTGGTTGCGGCCAAATTCATCGGCGAGCCGCAGTCGATCCCTGCGGTGTTCGACCAGATGCAGGATATGATGTCGGTGATGGCAGCCGAGCCGTTGGCGTCGGCGTTGCGAGAGGCGTGGGTAGGCCTCGACGGGACCGACGAGGCGACCGGGCGCATCAGTGACGGCACCCGCTTGATCGCCGGGATCATCGCGTCGCGGATGCCCAAGATCCGCGCGATGTTCGAGTCCACGCAGCACATCAACGACAACATGCTGTGGGCGGTCGGGGCGATGCCAGGATTCCTGGATTCGGTCGCGAAGATCCTCACGTCCTACACGGTGACGTTGAAGGCGGCAGGTGTCCTGGTCAACCGGGGCCAGCTGTATGAGAACCTGCACGATTCGGTCAACCCGTTCTTGTCGAAGCTGACGGACTACCTGGCGAAGATCATGCCACCGACCATGGAGGCGCTCGGCCCGATCATGCCGATAGTCACCGCGCTCAACCAGACTCTGCCGCAGATCAATCTCAGCGAGTTCCTGTCCGACGCGTTGCAGTTGTTCGGTGCCGGGAACGGCATGCGCGTGATCGTGACACCGGTCAACTAGGACTTCGACTAGATCGACGGAAAGCCCCGAGAGGAAATCGTGCCAACCAAGCCACCCAACGACGACGAGACGACGGCCGACGAGGTCGCCGCCGTCGATCAGACGGACGCCGACGACGTCATCGAGGTCGATGACGCCGCTGTCGACGATGCCGTCGAGGACGGCGGTTCTGTGGACACGGATGATACCGACGCAGACGATGACGTCGTCGATTCCGATGACGGTGAGGTCGTGGTCAAGGAGCGCAAGCGGGCGGCGACCGGTGGGAAGAGTGGGAGCGCCAAGGCTTCCAGCGGGAAGGCAGGCTCGTCGTCGAAGGTTTCCTCGTCGTCGACAGATTCGTCGTCCAAAGATTCTGCACCGGGCGGGCGACAGATCACGCTTTCGGTGCGGACGCTGGTGCTCGGGCTTGTGGGAGCGCTCGTCGCGTTTGGTTTGGCTTTCGGCGTCGTCGACAACATCCGCGTACGCGGCCAGCTGAATGACTTGCGCGACCAGAACGCGAACAACGCGAAGGCCGAGCAAGTCGCCGGCGAGTACGCCGTGCGGGCCGCCACACTCGACTACAAGGACCTCACGCCGTGGGCGGCGAACCTGAAGAAGGGTGTGTCGGGCGAGCTGTCGAAGCAGTTCGACGTCGCGGTGCCCGCGATGCAGCAGATCCTCACGCCGATCCGGATGTCGACGACCGCCACGTTGGTGTCGTCGAAGACCACCGACGTCGCCGGTGACATCTACCGCGTGACCGCCGTCGTCGACGTCACGACGAAGAGTCTGCAGACTCCCGACGGCGCATCGTCGCTCGCGGCGTATGTGTTGACGCTCAACAAGGCCGACAACTGGATGATCACCGCGGTCGGCGACCAGGCGACGCCGGGTGCGCCGCGGTTGCCGGGTATGCCGCAGAGTGGGCAGCAACAGCAGAATACGGCTCCCAAGCAACCCACTCCGGCACCGGGAGGATGACACGATGACCGCCCTGACTGCAGAGACCGAGTCGACCGGACCATCCACCCGGGCTATCTTCTCGGACAATCTGCGCGACAACGCCCGCGGGCCCCTGCGAACGCTGGGCCGTACGTTCCAGCTCGCGGTGCAGGGTGTCGCGCAGATGCTGCTGGACATCGGACGGTGGCAGCTGAAGGTGAAGGAGACGCTGATCCAGGCGTGGTACCTGGTCAGCGTTACCGCGCTGCCGGCATTCCTGATGGCTATCCCGTTCGGTGTGATCGTGACGATCCAGATCGGCAATGTCATCAACCAGCTCGGCGCGCAGTCGTTGTTGGGTGCGGGTAGCGGTTTCGCAGTGATCCAGCAAGCCGCGCCGTTGGCGTCGGGCATGCTGCTCGGTGGTGCGGGCGCGTCGGCAATCGCAGCGGATCTCGGGGCGCGCAACGTGCGCGAGGAGATCGACGCGATGCGCACGATGGGCATTGATCCGATTCAGCGTCTCGTGGTCCCCAGGATCATCGCGTCGGTGATCGTTGCGCCGCTGCTGGCGTTGTTCATCATCCTGGTCGGCGTGGTCGCCGCCTACTACGTCGCGGTCCTCGGTCAGGACGTCGGTGCGGGCTCGTACTGGCAGTCGTTCGGCGCGTTCGCGTCGGTGCGAGATGTGGGTCTGGCAATGCTCAAGGCGGTCATCTTCGGCTTCATGATCGCGGTGATCGGTTGTCAGCGCGGGCTGGAGGCCAAGGGCGGCCCGAAGGGCGTGGCCGACGGCGTGAACGCGACGGTCGTCGTGTCCACGGTCGCGATCATCATCGTGAACATGCTCATCACCCTCATCTACACCGTGTTCTTCCCCATGCAGCTCGGCTGACCGGCCTCCACCTTCCCTTTCCGCCGACCGTGCGGCCATTCCCGCCGACCGGATAGCCATTCCCGGCGACCG
>CAZVVS010000251.1:0-7368 GCA_964630585.1 uncultured Gordonia sp. | reverse complement strand
AGGCTGGCCGCGCCTTCGCCGGCCCCGATGTCTGGGTCGGTGAACCGCACGACGTCGGCCAGGGTCAAGGCGCCGTGTTCGGCGACGATGTCGCGCAGCACGCCGCCGGCCGCCACGGAGGTCAGTTGTTTGTCGTCGCCGATCAGTCGGACGCTGGCCCCGGTGGCCATCGCGTGGCTGATCACCGCGTCCAGGGCGGTGGTGGAGGCCATGCCCGCTTCATCGATCACGATCAGTGTCGAGGGTCCGATGTGGTCGAACCATGATCGGGCGGGGTCATCGGCGGCCGCGATCAGGGCCTCTGCCCGTCCGGCCAGTTGGAGCAGTTTGTCGATGGTGTCGGTGGGTGCGCGCAGGTCGTGGGCGAGGACCTCGGCGGCGGCGGCGGTCGGTGCCAGTCCGATGACGGTGCCGCCGCTGTTGATCCACGCGGATGCCAAAGGCGCCATGGCGGTGGTCTTTCCGGTGCCCGCTGGGGCGAGCGCGAGCTGTACGCGTGCCCCGGAGGTGGCCATGTCGCGCAGCAGGGTTTGTTGGCCGTCGTTGAGTGCCACACCGCTTTCGGCGTGCGCTTGCAGTAGTGCCAGGGCGATGCTGGTGTCGTCGACGACATGTCCGCCGTGTTGCCCGGCGGCTGCCAGGATGCGGTGTTCGGCGGCCAGGATCGCGGTGCTGGTGTAGACGGTGGTGTCGTGGCGTGTGTAGACGCTGGTGCCGTCGCGGCGACGCAAGATGCCTGGTTCGCCCATGTCGGTGTCGGCGTGGCTGCTCAGCGCGATGCTGTGCTCTTCCAGCGCGGCGGTCACGATGCACTCGGCCAGCCCGGGCTGATGGTGGGTGTCGGTGTAGCGCAGCACCCGGGAGGCTTCGGCTCGCACATGGTTGATCTGCCAGGTCGAGCGTGCGGTGGCGACGGTGTCGATGACTGCCGCCGCCTGCTCGGCGATCCACTCGGCGCTGACTGCGGCCGCCCGAGGACGGCGCCGTGTTCCGGCGATGGCCGCGATCATGGTGTCGACATGGCGCACGCTGCCGAGGATTTCGATTGCTTCGGTGCGCCAGGTGTGGCGTTGTTCGGCCAGTGAGCGGGCTTCGTGTTTGGCTTGGCGGGTTTCCAATGTTGCCTGTTGTGAGAGTGCGAGGATCTCTACGGCGGTGGGTTCGCGGCCGTGGCTGGTCTGGAATTCCTTGGCCAGCTGGCCGACGCGGTGTTCGATCATGGCGCGCCGTGACGACCATGCGGTGAGCAGCGCGGCGGGGATTCCGGTGATTTCGCGGACCGGTCGCTTGCCCGGTTCGGCTGTGGCTTCGGCGAAATCCACGCTGAGAGCGTTGATCAGATTGGCTTCCAGCATGGTGTTGTAGAACTCGGACGCCGACACTTTGGCTTTGTGGAGTGGCTGACCGTCAAGGGCCAGCCAACGTCGGATGCCATCGGTGCCGATCGCGCAGACTTTGTTGCTGATGGCGACGTGGGTGTGCAGGTTGGGGTCACCAGCGCGGGAGTCGCGGTGATCGAAAGCGGTGGCGATGAAGCCGGTGGTGTCGACTTGGGCGACCCCGTTGGTGCCCATCCGCGACAAGCAGGCCTGCTTCTCCAAGAAGACCAGCGTGTCGGCGACCGCTCGATGGTGGCAGTCTTCAACGGTTTTCGCGACATCCATCGGCGCCAATGCCCACAGTGCCGAGACGGACTTGACGGGGGTGAACGTCAAGTCGTACCCGGCGACGGCGGTGGTCTGGGTGCGGGAGAGACGGGCGATGAAACCGGTCAGTTCCCGATCGTCTTCCGGCGGCCGCGCGTAGGTCTCGCCGAACATGTCGCGGCCCACGGCGGTGCGGATGTCGGCGCGCACCGTGGGGTCGAGCGGAGCGTTGAGCGGTCGACCGAGGGTGGTGTTGTAGTCGCCGTAGGCGGCGCGAAGTCGGCGGGTGAACTCGTTTTCGGCGGCCATCACCCGAAACGGTCGCCCCAACCGAGCACCGGCGTGTGCGCCGGACGGACCGCTGCCAAGGCCGTTCAACTGCTTGCTGATCGTGTCCGCGTTGGGGTGTAACCCCTCGCCGAACAACGCCTTCATCTGATCCTCGGTGACCTCGGATCCCGCTGGCACTGACCACAGTTGGGAGACCAGCTGGGAGTGTGGATCTCTCCCCGCGGGCTGTGCGAGTGAGGGGAGGCCGCTGCCGGTCCAGTGTCCGGGGGTTTCACCTTTGGAGGTGTAGTAATCGGCCAGGCTGGCCCGCCCGAGGTCGGTGCCATCGGCGGCGGCGACCTGGCGGATGAGGTACAGATACCCGTCTCCCGCGGTCAGCTTGTGCAGCCCCATCACCTCTACGAGGCTAAGAACACGGGCAGTCGGTAGCACCACCCCAACGGCGCTGATTTTCGCCCCGTTACCGTTCCGTGACCTAAATGCACTAGGTGTGATGGGCTTTGGGGGGCGAGCCGGGGCGGTTGTGAGTGTGGCTAAGTAAGGGTGGAAATGGGGGACGGTCGGGGGAGGATGCCGGGTGTCGGTGAATGTTGTTGGTGAGTGGTCGGTTTGGGGTGCTGCTGTGGGTGGGTGGGCAGGCTTAGGTTTGCGCCATGGCGACGAACAGCTCGAAGACGAAGGCGGCGCGCAGGGCAGCGCGGGAGAAGGTTGAAGCGGCGCAGGCGAATCTGGTGCGGCGGGCTCAGCAGAACACCGAGGATCTGGCGACGTTCTTCTCGGCGATGGAACGGGCGGCGGCAATTGACCGAGGGTTGGCGCAACGCATCGCGGCGCTGAAATCGGATGCGGAGAAGCGGTTGACGGAGCAGCGCCGAGTGGGTGGCGCTGCGTTGGCGGCGATGCGTGATCGCGGGGAGAGTTTCCGGGATATCTGCGCGTTGGCCGGCATTGGGGAGAAGAGCGTGCGTGAGCTGATCGGTTTGGCGGACAACGGTCCGGCCGTGGCGGACGGGACGCCGTGAGGAATGCCCGGGGCTGTCGCAGACGTCGGGCGTGGATCGGACCCGCCCGGTCGGTGCGGACGGGTCCATCTTCGAAGTTGTTATGCGGCTTCGGTGGTCAGGATGTGGTCGACGAGCTCGGTGATGTTGTCGGTGGCGGTGATGGCTCCGCCGTTGGTGGTGTGGATGTTGAGGGTCCACATCGGTTCGTCGCCGACTCCGGCGGTGATGGTGTAGGTGTGCTGGCCCTTGGCGCGGAATGTCCAGGTGCCTGGTATGGCGTGGAACATCAGGTCGGCGGCGGTGACTTTGACGATCCGCAGGTTCGGTTCGGTCTCGAGGTCGGGTGCGGTGGCGTGGACGGCGGCGGCCAGTTCGCCGGTGTCGGTGTAGTGGGCCAGCAGGGCGAGGCTGTGGCCGGCGCTCTGGGTGTAGCGGTGGCATGTGGTGAGGGTCAGGTCGTCTCCGTGGTTGTGGAAGGCGATGGTGGTGTGTCCGTATTGCTGCTGTTGCAGGAGATCTGCTGCGGTGTCGAGTAGTTCGAAGGCCAGGTCGAATTCGTGGTCCATGGTCGTATCCGTTCTGTGTGGTGATTGGTGCGCCGGTCAGCGCTGGGGTGCGATCAACCACCGGGGTGGGCCGGTCAACCCCGAGGAGGGCGCGGGCGCGGAGCGGGGCTTTCGGCCCGGGTCAGTCCCGGCGCGCAGCGCTTCGGGATTGACTTCCATAGGGCCGAAAGGGTCACTGGGCCCGTGGAGCGGCCGCGCCCGTGGGTTGAGCGGGTCGGGCCCCCGGTGGTTAGGCTGCGGACCCTGCTGACGGCTGTTGGTGAGGGGCTACGGATTTCGGCCGCCGGCAGGCGGCCATCACCGGCGACCTTCGGTGTGCTGGAAGAAAAAAGGGGACCCGGAACGGTCGCTGGTGAAGTGGCGACCGTCCCAGGCCCGGGGGTTGCTCAGGCGCCGATGGCGGGTGGTTGGGTGTTGATGCCGGCGAGGATCCTTCGGATTTCGACGGGTGGGATCGCGGCGTCGAGGCTCACTTCGAGGAGGCCGATGAGGTTGCCGGTTTCGGTGCCGGTGTCGTGGGCCTCGGTGTGTGCGACGTCGATGGCGATGCCGGCGCGTACACCGTCGTTGTTGGCGTAGTTGCAGGCGGCGGCCAGGGCGAGTGCCTCGATGCGGGCGGCTGCCCGGAGGTGGCTGGCGATCTGGGTCCACATCCCCGCGGCGACGGGCAGGTGTTCTGCGCTGATTCCCAGCAGCGCGTCGCGCAGGTGGACACTTTCGGTGATCAGGACTCCTGCTTGTGCGGCCAGGCTGGTGGTGACGATCGCCTGCCCGGCGAGGACGGCGTAGATGCGCAGCATCGTGGCGGTGACGAGCTCGCGGTCGCAGCAGTGATGGATGGCTGGTGCGGGCTCGCGTTGGTCGAACTCGCGCTCGATGTCTGCTCGCGAGGATGCCACTGGTCGTCCGGTCTCGTAGGCCATATGCGCCGCGAGGACGGAGTCGCGGTAGGAGTGCGTTGGTCCGCTCTCGCCGGTGTCGATGTTGGTCCAGGTGCCGGCGGTGTCGAGTTGGCGGGTGTGCAGACGCGCCGCGATGGGATATCCGCGGTCGATGATGGCGGAGGCGAGTGCGTCGAGGTGCTCACCGGCGATGTGATCGAAGGCCTCTCCGCAGACCGCGACGAGCAGGAAGCGGTGCTCGATGTCGGGGTCGAGGCGGAAGTGGTCGATGATGCCCGGGAGCTCGTCGGTCGATCCTGTCAGGTCGTAGCGCGCCATCATGTGGAATTCGTTGCCGAGGGCTTGGATGATGACGAGGCTGTTGGTCGGGGTGAATCCGAGGACCGGTGCGATCGCGGCCAGGACAGTGGCGGCGTTGATGCGGTGGGTCATGGTGTGCTCCGTTCGTGAAGGTGATGGTTGCGCCGGTCAGCGCTGGGGTGCGGGGGATCGGCCGGGTGGGCCTGTCCATCCCCGGAGAGGCCTGGGGCGTCGGGCCGGGCTTTCGGCCCGGGGCAGTCCCGGCGCGGAAGCGCTTCGGGATTGCCTGCCGTTGGGCCGAAAGGGTCACTCGGCCGGGTCGGACGGCCGCGGGCCGTGGGTGGACAGGGTCGGGTCCCGGTCCGATCAGACTTGGCACCCGCTGACAGTTGAAAGGCAAGGGGCTACGGAGTTTTGGCCGCCGGCAGGCGGCCCTTCCGGTCGGGCCCTGCTTCGGCGCGTGGTGTGTTGGCCTATACCGGCGGGCCCGCCCAATCCGATGGGACCGGGCGGGCCGTGGTGGTCAGGCCGACAGCTCGGGTCCGGTCTCGTTCGACTCCCGGGCGGTGTTGGCGATGATCGACTCGGCCTCGACGAGATAGTGCTCGGCGCATGCGCGTTCCCGTCGAGTGCTGCTGGGGTCGAGAAGGACGGTCACTGCGTTGTCGCGCGCGGACACGGCGTATCCACGACAGTGTTCGTCCTCGGCCTGTGCGGCGGCGTGGATGTCGTCGCCCGCGAAGGCCAGTGCCCGCCCGGCAGTCATGGCAATCCTGGGTTCCGTCGCCGGCGGGTGGGGCCAGCTGAGTGGGTCGTGGTCGGCGCCGGCCCAGGGGTCGGCGGCTGTGGTGTGGTGGTTCAGGATCATGGGCTTGGCCTTTCGAGTTCGGAATGGATGTCAGTGCTCGGCAAGAGCGGCGGACACGGCGGTGTCGTGGGTGAGGTCGTCGACGATTGGGGGGATCTCGGCGTGGTCGCGGCGTGCGGTGACGCGCAGGCGGACGATGGCGTCGGCAGCCGCGCCCGGATCGGCGGCTTGGTGGGCCTCGGCGGCCGCGACGGAGAGCGCGTCGACGCACGCCTGGCCGTCCAACTGGTCGGCGATACGCGTCCACAGCAGCGCGGCACAGCGAGCTCTTCCGGCGGCGATCGAGTAGATCAGCGGGCCGAACTGGCGATCCGAGACGAGTGCGGCGGCGCGCACCGCGAGTCCGTGACTGGGATGGGGACCGTTGGATGCGGTCAGTTCGTTGCGCAGTTCGCCCAGTGTGGCGATCCGGTTGTGGCTCATGGCTTCTCCTTGTGGTGTGGTGGTCGGCGGGGTGCCGGTCAGCTCGGGTGTGGCGGGAGTGTCGGGGTGGTGGGGTCAACCCCGGAGAGCCGGCGGTGGGGGTGCGGCGGATTTGCGGCCCCCGCGGTGGGCGCCGGCGCGGAGCGCCTTGGCGGCTCCGTTGGGTTAGGCTGCAAATGTCACTTGGCCGCCGTCGCCGTGTCCGCCGGTGTGGGTTGAGCCCGCCGGGGTTCCCCGGCACTCACACTGTGGACACCAGCTGACGCAAAAAGTGTTGAGGGGCCGCGGATTACGCGACGTGAGATCTGGTCGTCAGGGACAACTCTGTGCGTTGCGGGATGCGGAAGAAAAAATGGGGCCCGGCCACCTCGGGTCGGAGATGGCCGGGCCGTCCCGGGACGCGGAGTGTTCAGAGCTGGTCGTTGACGATCTCGGCGGCTTCGGCGACGTCGGCGAGAACAGCGAGTTCGTCTTCGCCGAGGCGCGCCGCGGTCCGGTGGTCGCCGGCATCGAGGGCGTCGGCGCGATCGCGGCGCAGGGTACGCAGTCGGCGCAGCGCCTGGTCGAGTTCGGTACGCGGGTCGGTTTCCAGCTGGACGTGCGCAGTGACCAATGCGAGGTAGTCAAGGATCTCGCAGCGGGTGCCGTGCAGCGCCAGTCCGTCGCCGTTGCTGTTGAACAGACCGAGGACATACCCCTTGGCGATTGGTTCGTCGAGGTCGTATTCGAGTTCGCAGGATTGCGCGGCGTGCAATGTGTAGAGCGCGTCGGCGGCGTGCCCGAATTCTGTGTGGGTGCTCATGAGTGTCGTCTCCAGTCGTGAGGGTCGGTCAGGCCCGGACGGGCCGCAGGCGGGGCGCAGCGGCGGCCGGGATGCTGTTGGGGGTGGATGAGCCACGGCCCGTCGTGGAAACCTGGCAGCGTGTAAATGAGCCGCTGCTGAAGGGCGTCGCAGAACGCTCTGGCTTGGCTGGCTTCCCAGCCCGGGTGTTCGCAGCTCTGGTACTCGAATCCGCGCAGAGCGCTGAGCAGTTCGGCAGTGCTCCACTCGGTGTGCTGCGGCTGATGGCAGGTGTAGGCGTCGGCCTGGTCGTCGGTGTTGTAGAGGTAGTTCACGGATGCGGCGTTCTCGTCGCGCAGCATCTGTCCGATGTCGTCGCGGGTATCGCAACCGGCGGGTCCGTCGATCTGGTTCCAGGCGGTCGGATTGCCGTAGTACCACGCCAGCGGGCCGCACTGCGGCATCGGTCGGGCCGCGGCCCACAGCAGGACGTGCACGTGCTCGGGATGGACGGTGGATGCACTCATCGGTGTCTCCTTGTGGTGTGGTGGTCGGCGGGGTGCCGGTCAGCTCGGGTGTGGCGGGAG
>CAZVVS010000250.1:0-7379 GCA_964630585.1 uncultured Gordonia sp. | reverse complement strand
ACCGGCATGATCATGAATTCCTGGATGTCGATCGGGTTATCGGCGTGCGCGCCGCCGTTGATGATGTTCATCATCGGCACCGGCAGGATGTGCGCGTTGGGGCCGCCGACATAGCGGTACAGCGGCAGCGCCGCGGACTCGGCGGCAGCCTTGGCGACGGCCAACGACACGCCCAGCAGTGCGTTGGCGCCCAGCCGGGACTTGTCGGCGGTGCCGTCGAGGTCGAGCAGGGCCTGGTCGATGAGGCGCTGGTCGTCGGCCTCGTACCCGACGACCTCCTCGGCGATCTCGGTCAGGACCGCGTTGACGGCCTTCTGGACGCCCTTCCCGCCGTAGCGGTCGCCACCGTCACGCAACTCGACGGCCTCGTGTTCACCGGTCGACGCGCCCGACGGCACGGCCGCACGGGCGAGCGTGCCGTCCTCGAGTGCCACTTCCACCTCGACGGTCGGATTGCCGCGCGAATCGAGAATCTCGCGCGCGCCCACCTGCTCGATTATTGCCACGGCTGTCTACCCCTTGGTGTTTGTGCGGCCCGCTCGCTCTCGCTCCCGGCGCCCGCATCGTTGTGGTTGTTGTGCGGTTCACCAAGGGTAATACCGGACGACGTTGCGCGTTACGTCAGTACCGGACGTTCGCGGCGTAGGCGTTGGCCCGGTCGCGGACCTCTTCGGCGTAGGGACGCGACTGGTTGTAGGTCATCAGCGCCTTCATCCAAGCCTTGGGCGTGGTCATATCGCCGCCGGACGCCGCACACAGGTAGCGAGCCGCCGCGAGCGCCGCGTCGTCGATGTTGTCGGGGTCGGCGACTCCGTCGCCACTCGCGTCGACGCCGTAGCGCTGCCAAGTCTCCGGCAGGAACTGGAACGGACCCTCGGCGCGGACGTAGTTGGGACTTCCGTCGGCCAGCGTCGGCTGCTTCGGGTCGACCATCCGCATGTTGCCGTTGGCGCCATCGAGTTGCGGACCGCGGATCGGCGGGCTGACGTCGCCGTTGGCCGCGATGCGCGCTCCATGGTGACGGCCGTGCTTGCTCTCGGTACCGGCGATCCCCGCCAGTGTCGTCCAGGTGATCCCGCACTCGGGGTGCTGCTGACGCTGGATCTCGGCGGCGTTGCCGTAGGCCTCCAACGCGGTCACCCCGATGCCGGTGCCCTTCGAGATCGGGATCGCCCACGCGTTGAGTTCATCGGCGGTGCGCCCGGGGGCATTGATGTCCAGGTATGGGACCGGCGCGCCCGCCGCCGGCGGCACCCCCGTCGGGATGTCGGAACGGTACCGGGCCGGCAGATTGACACACCCTGCGCCGACGACGGCGATGGCGGCCAAGGCGAGTGCCATGACCCCCAGTCGGCCGCTGCGCGGTGTCGTCACCATGAGAACCGGTTCCCCCTGATTTAAAGGATTGCTGACCGCGATTATCGCACAGGGACCGGAAGCGGTGCATTCGTCACCAGCGCGAATGGGGGGTTTACCAGCGCAAATACGCATTGCGACGACAACGATTCCTCGATGACTCGCGCTTGTTGCAGACCGGACGTATATTGCTTTGGTTAGCCTCCCCTCATTATCGGACAGTTCGGAGTACGAATGCTGATCCACGTCGCCGCCGAACCGACGACCTCGCTGGTCACCAAGCTCACCGGAAGCGGCGTCATCGGATTGCGCGAGGGCTTCGAGGCCGGCATCGTCGTGATGGTCCTCGTCGCCGTGCTGGTGAAATCCGACCGGCGCGACGCCCTCAAGTACGTGTGGCTCGGCGTCGGTCTGGCGCTTCTCTTGCTTCTCGCGGCCTTCCTCGGCATCCAGTTCGGCACCTCGACCATCGATTCCAAATACGCCGAACTCGTCGCCGGCGTCGCGTCACTCATCGCCGTGGTGATCGTCACCTACATGCTCCTGTGGATGAGCAAGGCCTCGGCCTCGATCTCCGGCGACCTCAAGGAGGGCATGGCGCGGGCACTGTCCACCGGGCCCGTGGCCGTGTTCTTCCTGGCCTTCCTCGCCGTCGGCCGCGAGAGTCTGGAGACCGCGCTGCTGATGGTCGGCTACGCCGATAGCGTGTCCGGCGGACTCGTCCCGCTGATCGGCCTGCTGATCGGCATCGCCGTCGCCGTCGCCATCACCGTCGGGCTCTACTACGGCGCGGTACGGATCAACTTCAAGGCGTTTTTCGCCGCCACCGGCACGTTCCTGGTGTTCGTCGCCGCCGGCATCCTCGCCTACGGCGTGCGTGCGATGGAGAGCTACGGCTGGCTGGACTGGATCCCCGGCCACTCGCAGACCGCGTTCAATCTCGCCGAGGCGACCGGCTACCAGCACGACTCCTGGTACGGCTCCATCCTCGCCGGCATCCTCAACTTCCGGCCCGACCCCACCTGGCTGCAGGTGGTCGCCTGGGTCCTCTACGTCGCGATCGTTCTGCCGGTCTTCCTGCGCAGACAACTCGGCGGCCGAACCCGGCCGTCCGCCCCACCCGCATCACCCCCGGTGGCAACCGCCACCACCCAGAAAGGAACCCCCAGCAATGCGTGACACCAAGAAGTTGGCCACCAGGGCCGTCGTCGTCGGCACCGCCGTCGCCGTGCCCCTGGTCCTGAGCGGCTGTGTCGCCAAGGAATCCGCGTCGACGTTGGACGTGACATCCACCGACACCGCGTGCGACATCAGCCCGATGAAGGCCGAGACCGGCAAGGTCGGTTTCAAGGTCACCAACTCGGGCTCGAAGGTCACCGAGTTCTACGTTTACGAGGGCTCGCGCGTCCTCGGCGAGGTCGAGAACATCGCCCCCGGCGTCAGCGGCAAGCTGACCGTCGAGCTGCCCAAACCCGGCACCTACGCCGTCGCGTGCAAGCCCGGCATGGTGGGTTCGGGCATCCGCAAGGAGATCACCGTCACCGGCGACGAGAAGGAGAAGAGTGAGGCTCCCGCCGACGTCGAGTCGGCCAAGCAGCGCTACCTGGCGTCGGTGCGCACGGAAATCGCGAACCTGGAGCGGGCGACCGCCGCGTTCGTCGACGCCGTCAAGACTGGCGACAAGGACCGGGCACGCGCCCTCTTCGGGCCCACCCGTCAGTACTACGAGAAGGTCGAGCCGGTCGCCGAGGCGCTCGGCGACCTCGACCCCAAGATCGATATGCGTTGGGATGACACGGGCGACGGCGCCGAGGACTTCACCGGCTTCCACCGCATCGAGCGCTACCTGTGGCCGCCGAAGGCCGATCAGATCGGTGACGCCGAGGGCAAGGTGACCGCCGCCGACGCCGCTCACGGGAAGAAGGTCGATACCCCCGAGGCGATCACCAAGATCGCCGATCAGTTGCTGACCGACATCCGTGCGTTGAAGACCGAGGTCGACAAGCCGGACTTCAACTTCGACACGCAGCTGTTCGTCAACGGCCCCAAGGCGCTCATCGACGAGGTCGCCAAGACCAAGATCGCCGGCGAGGAGGACCGCTACAGCCACACCGACCTGTGGGACTTCGCCGCCAACGTCGAGGGCAGCCAGCGGCTGATCGGTGAACTGCAGCCGATCATCGAGAAGAAGGACCCGGCCCTGATGGCCGAAATCACCAAGCAGTTCGAGGCGATCACCGCTTCTATCGACAAGCTCCGCACGCCGGAGGGCTACGTCTCCTACGAGACGGTCGACGAGGCGACGCGCAAGGCGCTGTCGGCGCAGATCGATGCGCTTTCGTCAACCCTGTCGAAGGTCCCTGCCGCCGTCCTCGGCAGCTAAAGGTTAAGGAAGGCTAGCCTGCCCCACACGGTCTATTCTGAGTCGATGAAATTCTCACGACGCCAGGCGATCGGCGGGGCGGCAGCCGCCGCCGCACTCGGCGGGGCAGCGGTGGCCGGCGGAGCAGTAGGCCGTGCCACCGCGCCGTCGGGGCTGCACTCCGACACCGTCGCGTTCCGCGGCCAACGGCAGGCCGGGATCATCACCGAGGTGCAGGACCGCCTGCACTTCGTGGCGTTCGACGTCGTCACCGAGGACAAGACCGAACTGGCGGCGCTACTGCGGCGGTGGACCGCGGCCGCCGAGCGGATGACCCTCGGTGAAGAGGTGACTCCGAACGGCGCCGTTGGACTCGGTGACTACACACCGCCGTCGGACAGTGGCGAAGCACTCGGCCTCCCGCCGTCGAATCTGACGCTGACCATCGGATTCGGCCCCGGACTCTTCGGCCCGACGCCGGGCGAACCAGACCGCAAAGACCGGTTCGGCCTGGCGTCGCGCCGCCCGGCCAATCTCAACGACCTGCCCGCCTTCCCGGGCGAGCGGCTCGACCCCAACAAGTCGTTCGGCGACATCTGCATCCAGGCGTGCGCCGACGACCCACAGGTCGCCGTGCACGCCGTCCGCAACCTTGCGCGAATCGGATTCGGCGTCGTCTCCGTGCGGTGGTCGCAACTCGGGTTCGGCCGAACGTCGTCGACGACGAGGTCGCAGGAGACACCTCGCAACCTCTTCGGCTTCAAGGACGGCACCAACAACGTCCTCGCCGACGACACCAAACTCCTCGACGAGTGGGTGTGGGTCGGCACCGACGACAACCCCGCCCCCTCGTCCTGGATGTCGGGCGGCTCCTACCTTGTGACCCGACGGATCCGCATGGACATCGAACCGTGGGACCGCACGACGCTCCTCGAGCAGGAACAGGTCATCGGCCGCGAGAAGGGCAGCGGTGCGCCACTGGGCCAGGAAATCGAGTTCGACGAGCCGAACTTCGAATTGACGGCCAACGGGTCCCCCATGATCCCGGTCGACGCCCATGTGCGCCTGGCCCACCCCGACAGCAACGACGGGGCGCGCCTGCTGCGCCGCGGCTACAACTTCACCGACGGCTCCGACGGTTTCGGCCACCTCGACGCCGGCCTGTTCTTCATCGCGTTCGTCCGCGACCCCGGCAAGCAGTTCGTGCCGATGCAACGCAAACTCATGCTCAAAGACGCGCTCACCGAATACTTGATCCCCAACGGCCAAGCCGTGTTCGCCTGTCCCCCCGGCCTTTCCGAGGGCCAGTGGTGGGGGCAGACGCTGTTCGAGGGCTGACCCGCTCCGGCCTATTCGTCGGTGGAGAAGATGACCCGGCCGGTCAGCGCGTCACCCCGGCGGCGGCGTCTGGTCTGAGTGGCGATCAGTTCGTCGGCATTGCCCGGGCGCGGCACAGTGCTCGTGACCTCGGGCTCGTCGGCGTCACGGATGCGGATGGGCTTGCGACCCTTCGGTTCCGGTTCGGGTTCAGGCTCCGGTTCGGGTTCGGGCTCGGGTTCAGGCTCGGGCTCGGGCTCGGGCTCGGGTTCAGGCTCCGGCACCGGCGTGGGTTCGGGCTCCGGCTCGACGTCGACGACCTCGTAGGTCTCGATCTCGATGATCTCCTCGGGCACGAACTGCGCGCCCAGCGTGGCCGACGGCTCGGGCGAGGCGAACAACGAATGCGACGCCTTCGGTCGAATGACCGTCGGGAACTCGGTGATAGGCAGGTCCGTCTCAATCGCAATCCCCTCGACCACGATGGGGATCGTCGTCTCCACCGGCGTCGGCACCTGGGCGGCGTAGGGCTGCGCGGGGACGTACTCGGGCTCCGACGTGAAGTACGGCGCCACCGGCGCTTCGACTGGCGGGAAACGATCGGTCAGCTCGGCCCCCAGCGGCGGATTGGCGGGGAAGGGCTCGAATGCCGCCGGCGGCTCCACGGGTGGCTCGCTGGGGAACAGTTCCACCGGCGGTTCAGACGATTCAGCCGGTTCAACGGGTTGGGCCGACTCGACCGACGGGATGTAGGCATGGTCGCCCAGGTAGTACAGCCACTCCGCCGGTTCGCGCGGCACCGTCCCCGCCGCTGCGGCAGTGGCCTCGGCATGGAACACCAGATCCATCAAATCCAGCACACGTTGGCGGGTGGCATCCTCCACCGAGTCCCCGCTCAACTCCAGGCTGACCTCCAACAACGCCGGATCAACCTGCGACCGTGGGAACCCGGCCTGCGCGACCCGCTCCAGCACCTTCTGGGCCAGCGCCAGCGCCGGTGCCGTCGTCACGATGCCGTCGAGGATCGAACCGCGTTCGCGCTCGGCGGCCTTGGCGGTCTCCCAGTCGGCGATCTGACGCTGCAGGTCGCTGTGCTCGCCTGACAACACGCCCGGGGTCCGCCGGGTCACCTTGTCGATGAAGCCCTGCGCCACGTCGTCGATATCAAAGGGCTCGGTCGGGTCGTCGGCGGCGATCCGAGCGTGGAAGAGCACCTGCAGGAGCAGGTCGCCGAGTTCGTCGCGGAGATCGCTCACCGTACCGACGTCGATGGCGTCGAGGAGCTCGTAGACCTCCTCCAACACGTACCGGCGCAACGACTCGTGGGTCTGCTGGCTCTCCCACGGGCCCGTCCGGCGCAGGCGGTCCATCAACTCGACGGCGTCGAGGAGCGTCGTCCCCGGACGCCGCACCACCTCGGGCTCGGGTGGCGGCGTCAGGAACACCTCGCCGCGGTCGACCCGAACGACGACCAGCGGATGCTCCCGGTCCGTGCTGATCAGGACCGTCGCAGGATCACCGTCGTCGCCAACCGCGACCTCGGCGTGCGGAAGCGCCCACAGCACTGACGCGGAGACGTCCTCGGTGACTTGCACCGGGCCGTTGACCAGCTTCGCAGCGGCAAACGGCAAGAGGTCCTGATGCTTCGGATCCAACAGAACGACGGTCATGTCTCCCCAAATTTCTCGGCTACTGACCATTCCACACCACTGGGCCGGGATGCGCTTGCATCACCCGCCGAACCGGCGCTAAACCTTGCGGGTCACCTGGTCCAGGAGAGTCGTGATGTAGTCGATCAGCTCGTCGTCGCGCAGCGGCGCCGACCCCACCCCGCCCGCCTTCGGGATCGGCACGGCGACCGTCGACGTCGTCGGCCGGTAGGTCGCCGACGGGTAGAGCCGCTTGAGCCGGACCTGCAGGCTGTCGGGCAGCGTGAAAGGCGAGATCCGCACCTGCGACCCGGTTACCCCGATCTCGGTCACTCCGTGTTCTCGGGCCCGCAGGCGCAGGCGCGCAATCGCCGCGAGGCGCTGGGTCTGCGTGGGCGGCTCGCCGTAGCGGTCGGTGATCTCGGCGATGACCGACGCCACCTCGTCATCACTGCTCGCCGCGGCCAGTTTGCGGTAGGCCTCCAGGCGCAGGCGGTCGGCATCGACGTAGTCGACCGGGATGTGTGCGTCGACGGGCAGGTCGATCCGCACCTCCGTCGGCTCCTCCGCCGTCACCGTCTCGCCATCGGCGGCCGCCCGGTACGCCTGGACCGCCACCCCGACGAGGCGCACGTACAAGTCGAACCCGACGCCGGCGACGTGGCCCGATTGCTCGGCACCGAGCACGTTGCCCG
>CAZVVS010000249.1:0-7400 GCA_964630585.1 uncultured Gordonia sp. | reverse complement strand
CAGCCGCGCCCACGGCTGGCCCTTGTACTTCGCGGGGACATCGGCGGCGCCGCGCGGCAGGTCGCGGATATGGCCGCGGGACGATTCGACGACGTATCCGCCACCGAGGAAGCCCGCAATCTTGCGCGCCTTGGTGGGCGACTCGACGATTACGAGCCGTCGAGTCGTACCCGATCCGGGCGATGCGGTATCGGTCTTAGCCACGCGTGTTCCTCGGTGTTCCCAACGGAGCGCCCAGTGCACCCCGTTGGGAGCTTTCTACCTTATATACGGGGGCCACTGCACATGGAGGTCGCGTGCGGCGCGGCGTTTCGACGTGCCATAAGGACTGTCGTCGCAGGTCAGCGCGCTGCGACGGGACCTTCAGACGATTGGCCAGTCGGCGAGCGCATCGGGCTCGTCGGGCGGGGCGCCGACCATTTCCACGAATCTGGTCACGCGACGCTTTCCGGCGATCCGCACCACGGGAAGACCCCCGCGGGCACCCGTCAGAATCGGTGCGACGCCGACGCGCATCAGGGCGGTCGCCAGCGCCGGATGGGTATCGGGAGCGTGGACGTCCAGGCCCAGCAAATACTTGTCACCGTCGCGGCGTCCGGCCGCGATCGTCCACTGGCGCAACGCGCGCGGCGTCGGCGTCCACCCCGGCGGAACGGCCTTCACCGCGCCCGACGACCATCGCTGCCGCAAATCGTCGAGCAGCGGCGTCGGCATGGTGCGCACCACCGGCGAGCCTTCCTCGGAGCGGGCGATCTCCACGGCCAGGCCGATCATCTCGAGCTCTTGCGCGAGCGCACGGGCCCGCCACTGGGCATCGACGACCACCGACACGCGTGTTCCGCCCGCCATCGGCAGCGCCTGACCGTTGCACGCGAGCAGCCCGGCGACATCGGACACCGACGGGTCGTCGGTGTCCGCGGAGAACAGCGCCATCTGGGACATGACACGAGTCTATGTTTCGCAAGCGGTGCTCTGCGCCAACCGGGCGGCGCGCGGCGTGGAACGCGCCACCGGAGGGCCGGTGGCGAAAGCACAAAGCCCCGCTGCCGGAAAATCTTTCCGACGACGGGGCTGTGCGTGCTCGTCCGGAAGGACGAGCATCAGGAGGCTTTAGACGGCGCGAACGCCAGTGGCCTGCGGGCCCTTGGTGCCCTGGCCGACCTCGAACTCGACGCGCTGGTTCTCTTCCAGTGTGCGGAAACCGGATCCCTGGATCTCCGAGTAGTGCACAAACACGTCACCGTTTCCCTCGTCGGGGGCGATGAAGCCGAAGCCCTTTTCCGCGTTGAACCACTTCACAGTTCCCTGTGCCATTACTGCATTCCTTCACATATTACTGATTGCGACGAGAGGATGTCTCCCGTCGCGGCCGGTTCCGACCGCCATTCTGAGTGAAAGCCTGCGGAGACCCGCGAACCAAACCCAAGTACAACGCTCGCAACAGGATTCGGCGCCCGGCGGGAACATTCCCCCCTAACACCGCCGAATCGTGCGACCTGTCCCAAGTCAATCACGTTCGGCCGCGCCGCGATAGTCCGACTACCCGATTAGACGTTCGTTTGGGTCTAACGACCGCGCGCCCCACGGTTGGGTGCCGGGGTCCGTCGGCGCTAGATTGGGCGGTTGAGGGCATGACGGGGCAACGACAGACGAGTGACACCATGACCGGTTCGTACGGCGAGGAGCTGCTGGCTGCCGCACTTGCCGGAACCGACCCGGACGCCTCGCCCGTCACCCACACCGAGGTCATCCCGCCGGCGCAAGCACGCTTCGCGCCCTGGCCGCAGTGGCTCGACCCGACCATCGTCTCGGCATTTGCCGAACTGGGTCTGCACCGGCCGTGGCAGCACCAAGTCGATGCCGCCGAGCATGCGCACGCCGGACGCCACGTCGTCGTCGCCACCGGCACCGCGTCGGGCAAGTCCCTGGCGTATCAACTGCCTGTCCTGCAGACACTGATCTTCGATCACAACGCGACGGCGTTGTACCTGGCACCCACCAAGGCGCTGGGCGTCGACCAGCTGCGGTCGTTCACCGAGATCCTCGCGACCAATCCGGATTTCGCGCGGCTCGCGCCGTGCACCTACGACGGCGACACCGACGCCCAGCTGCGGCAGTGGGCGCGCGCCAATTCGCGCATGGTGTTCACCAACCCCGACATGCTGCACATCGGGATCCTGTCCGGGCACCACCGGTGGCAGCAGTTCCTGCGCCAGTTGCGCTACATCGTCGTCGACGAGTGCCACCACTACCGCGGCGTTTTCGGTGCGCACACCGCGCTCGTGTTGCGGCGACTGCTACGCGTCGCGCGTGCGGTGGGCGCCGACCCCGTCGTCGTCGCGGCTAGTGCCACCACCGCCGAACCCGCCGCGACGCTGAGTGCGCTCATCGGCGAGCCGGCAGTCGAAGTCACCGACGATGCTTCGCCGACGGGCCAGCGGACCGTCGCTCTGTGGGAGCCCCCCTTCCTCCCGGAGGTCACCGGAGAGAACGGCGCGCCGGTGCGTCGCTCGGCGGGTGCGGAGGCCGGTCGGATACTCGCCGACTTCGTCGTCGAGGGCGCACGCACCCTGTGCTTCGTGCGCAGCCGCCGCGGCGCGGAGATCACCGCGCGCACCGCCGCCGGGCTCCTCGCGGCGTCCGCGCCCGAACTCACCGGACGCGTGGCGGCCTACCGCGCCGGGTATCTCGCCGACGACCGTCGACGATTGGAACGCGCCATCGCCGACGGGGATTTACTCGGCGTCGCGACGACCAACGCGCTGGAACTCGGCGTCGACATATCCGGTCTCGACGCCGTCGTCATCGCCGGGTATCCGGGCACCGTCGCGTCGTTCTGGCAGCAGGCGGGCCGGGCCGGGCGTCGGGGAGCCGCGTCGGCGGTCGTCCTCGTCGCGCGCGACGATCCGCTGGACACCTACCTCGTGCACCACCCCGAGGCGCTGCTCCGCAAGCCGGTGGAGGCGACGGTGTTCGACCCGATGAACCCCTACGCCCTCAAGCCGCACCTGCTGTGCGCGGCCGCCGAACTGCCGCTGAAGCCCGACGAGGTCGAGCGGCTCGGCGTTGCCGGCGTAGTGGACGAGTTGACTGCGGAAGGATTGCTGCGACGACGGAAGGCGGGCTGGTATCTCACTGCGGGATTGGAGCCCCACGCCGAGATCGATATCCGGGGCGGGATCGGCGGGCAGATCCTGATCGTCGACACCTCCACGTCGCAGCTGCTGGGCACGGTGGACACGGTCCGGGCGCTGTCCACCGTGCATTCCGGCGCGGTGCACATCCACCAGGGCCGGTCTTTCGTCGTCGACGAGCTCGACCTCGACGACGGCCTGGCGCTGGCTCATCCGGAGGAGCCGGACTGGACGACCTCACCGCGGGAGACCACCGACATCGAGGTGGTCGCCGTGGAGCAGGTGATCGACCGGGGCGCTCTACATGTGGCACTGGTCGGGGTAACCGTCACCTCGCAGGTCGTCGGGTACCTGCGCAAGCTGCACAGCGGCGAGATCCTCGACTCGGTGGAGCTCGACCTGCCGGCGCAGACGCTGCCGACCCGGGCCGTCCAGTACACGCTGACACCGGAGGCGCTCGCTGCCGTCGGGGTCACCGACACGAATCTGCCCGGCGCGCTGCACGCCGCTGAGCACGCCATGATCGGCATGCTGCCGCTGGTGGCGACGTGCGACCGGTGGGACATCGGCGGGCTGTCCACCAACCTCCACCCCGACACCGGCCTGCCGACCGTCTTCGTCTACGACGGCTACCCCGGCGGTGCGGGTTTCGCCGACCGTGGCTACGGGGCCTTCGCCGAATGGGTCACCGCAACCGGCGAGGCGGTGTCGTCGTGCGGGTGCGAGCAGGGCTGCCCGTCGTGCGTGCAGTCGCCCAAGTGCGGCAACGGCAACGAGCCACTGGACAAGGCCGGGGCCATCGCAGTACTCGAGTTGATCGGCGGTCTACTGGGCTGAGAACGCTGCACCCCACCCCGTTTCGTCAACCCAGCGCCGATCGGTACGGAGTTGTCGAAACGGTGCGGGGTGGGCGCGAGTAGCGGGGTCAGGTGGGCGGGTTGCGGCGGGCGCGCAGCCGGATGGCGGGCAATGGCGGAGCGGGCCAGGGTGCCAGCTGGCCCGGCGGGTAGGGCCCGAAGAGGGGCGGCTTGCCGTCGTCGCGCGGGTCGGACGGGTCGAATCCGAGCTCGGCCTGATAGCGGCGTCGGTACTCCTCGATCTCCTCGTGGGTGCGGCCGATGAAGTTCCACCACATGAGGATCTCCTCGCCCAGCGGCACGCCGCCCAGCAGGATCGCGCGGGCGCCGCTAGGACCCGCGGTGAGGACGAGCGTGTCCGAGACGGTCGGCACGTAGGCGAGCTCGCGGTGCTGCGCAGCGGTCCCGTTCACCGTGACGGTCCCGGTCTCGGCGAGGACCGCGTGCTCGAAATCGCGCTGGACCGCCAACGCCACCGATGCCCCAGGGTCCAGCCGCACTTCGGCGCCGAGCAGCCCGGGGGTGCGCGTGGCCACGGGCGACGACGAGCCGGCCAGATCCCCGAGGAACACCCGGATCGTCGCGCCGTCGACGCTCACCGGTTCGGGCGCGTACCGGGCGAAGTGGTGTTCGCTGAATCGCGTCGCGTCGGGCAGTGCGTACCAGAGCTGAACGCCGTGCAGCACCTGCGTGTCGGCGGTGCTGATCTCCTCGTGCGTGATGCCGCGCCCGGCGATCATCAGATTCAGCTCACCGGGTCGCACCCGTGCCGCGTTGCCGGCGGAGTCCAAGTGGTCGATCTCGCCGTCGAAGAGCCACGACACCGTCGCGAGCCCGGTGTGGGGGTGGCGGGGCACAACCATGCCACCGCTCGCAGCCGCGGAGCTTGCGGAGCCGGCCCGTTTCCCAGCCGCGGAGCTTGCGGAGCCGGCACGTTTCACCGAACCGACGTCGTCGGGGCCGTAGTGGTCGAGGAAGCACCACGCCCCGACCAACGAGCGCCGCACCTGCGGCAGGGTGCGGTACACCGTCATGGCCCGCGGTCCACCCAGCGGCACCGGCCGGGGCTCCAGCACTTCGACGGCCGTGCAGGGGGCGCCCGGTTCGAGCACCGCGAGATCGGGGCTGCGATCTGAGTTGCTCACCGTTCCAGGGTCCGCCCAAAAGCCTCGGCGTGCCAGTGGTTCACCCGACCGGCGCCGCGTCGTCGTCGAACTGGGTGCGGTACAGCTGCGCGTACCGCCCGTCGAGGGCGAGGAGTTCCTCGTGGGTACCGGATTCGACGATGCGCCCGGATTCGACGACGAGGATCGCATCGGCCTGGCGGATCGTCGAGAGCCGGTGGGCGATGACCAGTGCGGTCCGCCCGGCCAGCGCCTCGCCCAGCGCGGCCTGCACGGCGGCCTCCGACGTCGAGTCCAGGTGGGCAGTCGCCTCGTCGAGGATGACGACGCGGGGCTGGGCCACCAGGACCCGCGCGATGGTCAGGCGTTGCCGCTCACCGCCGGAGAACCGGTAGCCGCGTTCGCCGACGACGGTGTCGAGGCCGTCGGGCAGCTCGGCGGCGAGGCCGTCGAGCCGGGCGCGGCGCAGCGCGTCCCACAGCACAGCGTCGGAGGCGTCGGGAACGCCCAGGGTGAGGTTGGCCCGCACGGTGTCATGGAACAGATGGCCGTCCTGGGTGACCATGCCGACAGCACTGCGCAGCGACTGCGCGTCGAGTTCGCGCACATCGGCGCCACCGAGGAGCACGGCACCACCGTCGACGTCGTAGAGCCGCGGCACCAGGGAGGCGATCGTCGACTTCCCGGCGCCCGAGCTGCCGACCAGCGCGACCATCTGCCCGGCCGGCACGCGGAAGGAGATGCCGTGGAGAACCTCGTTTCCCGCCCGCGGGTCGAGCACCGCAACTTCCTCCAGCGACGCCAGCGAGACGCGGTCGGCGGCGGGATAGGCGAAGCGGACGCCGTCGAACTCGACGTCGAGCGGTCCCGACGGCACTGGGCGCGCGTCGTCCCGGTCGGCGATCAGCGGTTGCAGGTCGAGGACTTCGAAGACGCGCTCGAAGCTGACCATTGCGCTCATCAGTTCGACCCGGGTGTTGGCCAGCGCGGTGAGCGGCGCATACAGGCGGGTGAGCAGCATGGCCAGTGCCACGACGGTGCCGGCCTCGATCTGGCCGCGCAGCGCGTACACGCCGCCCAGGCCGTAGATGAGTGCCAGCGCCAGCGCCGACACCAGCATCAGCGCCAGGTAGAAGGTCTCCTGCACCATCGCGCTGCGCACGCCGATGTCGCGGACGAGGCCCGCACGCGCAGCAAACTCGGCCGACTCGCGCGCCGGTCGGCCGAAGAGCTTGATCAGCGTCGCGCCCGGTGCGGAGAAGCGTTCGGTCATCCGGTTTCCCATCGCCGCGTTGTGGGCGGCCTTCTCGCGCTGCAGGCCCGCCAGCCGCGCGCCGATCCGCCGCGCGGGCAGCAGGAAGACGGGGAGCAACAGCAGCGCTCCGACGGTGATCTGCCACGACAGGGCGAGCATCGCGATCAGTGCCAGCAGCAGCGTGACGGTGTTGCTGATGATGCCGGCGAAAGTGTCGCTGAAAGTGCGCTGCGCACCGATGACGTCGTTGTTGAGCCGGCTGACCAGGGCCCCGGTGCGGGTGCGGTTGAAGAAGGCCACCGGCATCGTCTGCACGTGGTCGTAGACCGCTGTCCGCAGGTCGTAGATCAGCCCCTCCCCGATCGTCGCCGAAAGCCGGCGTTGCCACAGGCCGAGCCCCGCCTCGACGACGGCGACGACCGCGATCACCACCGCCAGGCCCACGACCACCGACGCGGTTGCGCCGCGGGTGATGGCGTCGATGACCCGCCCGGCCAGCAGTGGGGTCGCGACGGTGAGCACGGCCACGACGATGCTGATGAGCGCGAACCAGATCAGCCGACGACGGTGGGGCGCCGCGAAGCCGCCGATCCGCCGCAAGGTGCCGACGTTGAGCGGGCGCTGTTCGGTCTGTGCGCGCATCGCGGTGTACATCGCGTTCCACGCGGTGGATTCCATGCTCATCGGGGTTGACTCCCTCTCCTCGTCGCCGCTCACCCGAGCCGCTGACCCCACTGTGAAACATCAAGTAAAGTTGAGGTCAAGGGAGATCGATGCCACATGGACGATTCACCGGCCTGGAACCAGCGGGAACTCACCGTCGGGGAGCTTGCCGCGCGCAGCGGTGTCGCGGTCTCCGCGCTGCACTTCTACGAGCGTGAGGGGTTGATCTCCGCGCGCCGCACTTCCGGGAACCAGCGCCGGTACCGGCGCGACACCCTGCGGCGGGTCGCGTTGATCCGGATCGCCCAGCGCGTGGGCATCCCGCTCGCCGAGATTCGCGCGGCACTCGACCGGCTCCCCGATGGCC
>CAZVVS010000248.1:0-7402 GCA_964630585.1 uncultured Gordonia sp. | reverse complement strand
CCACCCGGTGGTCACGCTCGCCGAAACCATGGACGAAGGCGCCGACAAGGCCGCCGAACTGGCGAGCAAGTGAGGATTTGAAGACATGTCGATCTTTCTGAACAAGGACAACAAGGTCATCGTCCAGGGCATCACCGGCGGTGAGGGCACCAAGCACACCGCACTGATGCTCAAGGCGGGCACCAACGTCGTCGGCGGCGTCAATGCGCGCAAGGCCGGCACGACGGTCAGCCATCTCGACGCCGACGGCAACGCCGTCGAGCTGCCGGTCTTCGCGACCGTCGCCGAGGCCATCGAGAAGACCGGGGCAGACACGTCGATCGCCTTCGTGCCGCCGGCCTTCGCCAAGGACGCCATCATTGAGGCTGTCGACGCGGAGATCCCGCTGTTGGTGGTCATCACCGAGGGCATCCCGGTGCAGGACTCCGCCTACGCGTGGGCCTACAACGTCGACAAGGGTGGGAAGACCCGCATCATCGGTCCGAACTGCCCGGGCATCATCACCCCCGGTGAGGCGCTGGTCGGCATCACGCCCAACAACATCACCGGCAAAGGGCCGATCGGCTTGGTCTCCAAGTCGGGCACCCTGACGTACCAGATGATGTACGAGCTGCGCGACCTGGGCTTCTCCACCGCTATCGGCATCGGTGGCGACCCGGTCATCGGCACCACCCACATCGACGCCATCGAGGCGTTCGAGAAGGATCCGGAGACCAAGCTCATCGTCATGATCGGTGAGATCGGCGGCGACGCCGAGGAGCGTGCGGCGGCCTACATCCAGGCCAACGTGACCAAGCCGGTCGTCGGGTACGTCGCGGGCTTCACCGCGCCGGAGGGCAAGACCATGGGCCACGCGGGCGCGATCGTGTCCGGCAGCTCGGGTACCGCCCAGGCGAAGAAGGAAGCCCTCGAGGCTGCCGGCGTGAAGGTCGGCAAGACGCCGAGCGAGACCGCGCGTCTGGCCCGGGGGCTCTTCGAGAACCTGGCCTGACGCCGCGCTCATCGGCAACCCAGCACTACCGGACATGCCCCGCACCACGGTGCGGGGCATGTCCGCGTCTGTGGGGTGTGTGGTGGGTACAGGGTTCGCGGTGGGAGAGTAGGAGTCGTGACTGAACTCCTGCCCTTGGATCCCGATCAACTCCTGACGACGACGCGCTCGGTGCGCAAGCGGCTCGACCTCGACCGTCCGGTGCCGCTCGACGTCATCCGGGAGGCCCTGGAGGTGGCACTGCAGGCACCGACGGGCAGCAACAGCCAGGGCTGGCACTGGATCGTGATCGACGACGCCGAGAAAAAGCGCCAGATCGCCGACCTGTATCGAAAGTCGTTCGGGCCCTACATCGCCTCTCAGGGCAACCGCGACGAGACGGGACAGCGCGTCGCGTCGAGTGCGAGCTACCTCGCCGAAGTCCTCGAGCAGGTGCCCGTCTTCGTCATCGGCGCGATCCACGTCGGGCGAGCGGGACTGCCGGAGGGCAACCAGGCCAGCCTGTGGGGGTCCCTCTTGCCGGGGGCGTGGAGCCTTCAGCTCGCGCTGCGCGCGCGGGGGATCGGTTCGGCGTGGACGACATTGCACCTGGTCTACGAGAAAGAGGTGGCGCAGATCCTCGGCATTCCCGACACCATCGCCCAAGGCGTCCTGCTGCCGGTCGCCTACTACTCCGGTGACGGGTTCAAGCCCGCGCCGCGTCGGCCACTCGAGGATGTGCTGCACATCAATGGATGGTGAGGACGGGGCGCCGACAACACCGCGCGGGCGGGCAAAGGCCGCGCGCCGAGCGGAGATCCTGGCGGCTGCGGCCCGACTGATGGCGCGCCGTGGTTTCGGCGGCGTCCGGCTGGAGGACATCGGAGCCGCCGTCGGGATCAGCGGACCGGCCATGTACCGGCATTTCGAGTCCAAGTCCGCTCTGCTCGACGAGATGCTGGTCGACATCAGTGAACGTCTGCTGGCCGGGGCGCAGGAGGCTATCGCTGCAGGTGGCCCCGCCGGTGAGGTGCTGGTCCGGCTGATCGACTTCCACATCGATGTCCTGGTCACCAAACCCGACCTCATCACCGTGCAGGACCGTGACCTGTCCTCATTGACGCCAGCGGCCAATCACCGTGTCCGGCTGCTGCAGCGCCGCTACGTGGAGCTGTGGGTCGACGTCGTGCTCGACTGCGCAGATACCGGCGAACTGCCTCGGATCGGCCGTGACGAGGCCCGGGTCCGCGTCCATGCGATGTTCGGGCTGTTGAACTCCTCGCCGATGCTGCCGCCGTTCCCGGCGGCAGCGCTACGGGCCCTCCTGGCCGCCATGGCTCTGGCAGCACTGGGCGTCCGGCCTGTCGACTAGCCCGGCCTGTCGGCTGGCCCGGCCTGTCGGCTGGCCCGGCCTGTCGGCTGGCCCGGTCCGTTGATCAGCCCAGTACGGCGAGCCGGCGGGCGACCTCGGCCCGATACTTCTCCACATTGCGCATCTTGACGCCCTCGTAGCCGCGGACCATGTCGGGCAGCCCGGCGATTGCGACCGCCGCGGCCAGCTGGTCCGGTGTGGGCGCCGTACCCAACCGGGTCAGCAGTTCGTCGACGGTGGCGCGATACTCGAGCACCAGTGCGCGCTCGGTGCGCCGGACCTCGGTGTGGCCGAACGGGTCCAGGGTGGTGCCGCGCAGGCGCTTCATCTTTGCCAGTGCCCGCAGTACCGGCCGCGATCGTGCGCCGAACGCGATCTTCTCCCGCCGTCCCAGTGCCCGCAGCGCCGGCGGATGGAGTCGCACGGCGGTGCGGGCATCGGTGCCGAAGGCGTTCACGACGTCGGCGGCGAACCCGGCGTCGTCGGTGAGGCGTGCGACCTCGTACTCGTCCTTGTAGGCCATCAACTTGTACAGGTTGCCGGCCACCGTGCCGGTCAGGTCGTCGCCCAGCCCGGCGGTGTGCACCCGGACCAGGTCGGCGAGGTATTCCTGCGCGTACGACTCGCCCTGATAAGCGATCAGCTCGTCGTAGCGGTGCGCGACGATCGCCGCGGTCTCGTCGCCGAGGCCGACGAGGGTGCTCACGGCGATTCGTGCCGATTCGCTCGGTTCGTACTTTGGCCGCGCCACGGTGACATCCTCGGCGGCGTGTGCCAGTGCTTGCGGGTCGGCGACGGCTTGGCGGCCGCGCCGGAACGCCTGGGTGTTCGCCTCGACGGCGACGCCGTTGAGGGCGACGGCCCGCTCGATCGACTCGGCCGTGATCCCCAGCGCTCCCGTCTGGTAGGCCGCGCCGACCATCAGCATGTTTGCGTACTGCTCGTCGTCGAACAGCTCCGTCGACAAGGCGCCGGCGTTCAGATACAAAGCACGAGCCACGCTCTCGTCGATGACCGCATGAACTTGGTCGGCGGCGGGGAAGCCGACCCCGGTCGAGGTGACCATTGCGCCCGTCGGCACCCTCGTCGTCGAGACAACGGCCACCGTCTTGTCCGGCGAGGCCACCTTCAGGTTGGCCGGGTCGGTGGCGACCAGTTGGTCGCACGCCAGATACACGTCGCAATCCCCGGTGGCGACCTTCGCCGCCTGCTCGACCGGCCCGGTCGAGACCTTCAGGTCGCTGACCACGGCGCCGCCCTTCTGTGCCAGGCCGGTCATGTCGACGGTGCGCGCGCAATGCCCGTCCAGGACCGCGGCGGTGGCCAGGATTTGTGACACCGTGACGACGCCGGTACCGCCGATGCCGGTGACGCGCACGTTGCGGGCCCGCGCGGACGACGAGGAGTCGGGCGGGGGTGACTCGTCGGCGCCGATGTCGCGCACCCGCCGTCGTTGGCGGGCGGTACCGGGGACCACCGTGACGAATGCGGGACAGTCGCCGGCCAGGCAGGAGAAGTCGAAGTTGCAGGAGCTCTGGTCGATCTGCGTCTTGCGGCCGAACTCGGTCGCCACCGGGTGCACCGAGAGGCAATTCGACTTCTGCCCGCAATCCCCGCAGCCCTCACAGATGCGCTCGTTGATCATGACGCGCTGGGCCGGGGTGTCGAAGGCTCCGCGCTTGCGCTTGCGCCGCTTTTCGGCGGCGCAGTACTGGTCGTGCACCAGGACGGTCACCCCAGGTGTGGCAGCCAGCTCGCGCTGCACGTCGAGCAACTCATCACGATGGCGGACGTCCACTGTGCGCGGCAGGCCCACTGCCCGGGTGCGCTTGACGTCGTCGGTGGTCACGACAACGCGTACCACCCCTTCGTCGAGAAGCAGCGAGGTGAGCCGGGGCAGCGCCATCCCGCCCACCGGGTCCTGGCCGCCGGTCATCGCGACGGTCCCGTTGTAGAGGAGCTTGTAGGTGATGTCGGCGCCGGAGGCGACCGCGGCGCGCAACGCCAGTGAGCCGGAGTGTGCGAACGTGCCGTCGCCGATGTTCTGCACGTAGTGGCGTTGCTCCAGGAACGGCGCCATTCCGATCCACTGAGCGCCCTCGCCGCCCATCTGCGTGACGCCGGTGACATCGCCCACCTGGTGTTGGTCCATCAACAGAACCATGGCGTGACAGCCGATCCCGGCGCCGACAAGGGTGTCGGGCCCGACCTTGGTGGAGCTGTTGTGCGGGCAGCCGGAGCAGAAGTAGGGCGTGCGCACGGCCAGTGGCAGGTTGACGCGCTCGTGGCGCTGGCGGTGATCGTCGAGCCATCGCGTCGCCGAGGCGATCCCGTGGTGGCGTCCGAGTCTGTCGCCCAGACCCCGAGTCACCGCGTCGACGTCGAGCTCGCCGAACCGGGAGACCAGCGTCGAGCCGTCCTCGTGCGTCTTGCCGACGATTGCCGGCACACCGGGGCGCCGGAAGAGGATGTCGCGCATCATCGTCTCGATGAAGTCGCGCTTCTCTTCGACGACGATGACCTCGTCGAGGCCGTCGATGAACCGGTCCAGAATGTCGGTCTCCATCGGGTAGACCATGCCGAGCTTGAGGATGCGGATGCCCAGGTGGCCCAGATCGGCGTCGGCGATCCCGAGGTGGCGCAGGGCCTCGCGCACGTCGAGATAGGTCTTGCCGGCCGCGACGATGCCGAGCCGGTCGTCGGTGGTGTACGTGACGATCCGGTTGAGGCCGTTGAGCCTCGCGTACTCCCTGGCCCGCGGCAGCCGGATGGTGAGCTGGTTCTGCTCCAGCTCCATGAGGTTCGCGCCCAGCATCATCCCGCTGGGAACGTGCGGGCTGGTGCCCAGGCCGCCAAAGTCGGGGACGAGCGTGTCCGGGCCGACGACTGCGGTGGACGCGCCGTCGGCAACGTGCGCGGAGATCTTGAGTGACGTCCAGAGTCCGGAGGTGCGGCTCATCAGGGCGGCGTGCACGCCGAAGGTGAGGATGTCGGCACTGTCGGCGGGGTACAGGATGGGGATGTAGAGGTCGGCCAGGGCCATTTCCGATGCGCACGGGACGGTGGAGCTCTTGGCGCCGGGGTCGTCGCCGACGAGCGCCACCGCTCCGCCGTTGGGGTGGGTGCCGACGAGGTTCGCATGACGGAGGGCATCGGTGGCCCGGTCGAGGCCCGGCGCCTTGCCGTACCAGTAGCCGACAATGCCGTCGCGGTGCTGCCCGGTGGAGTCGGCGGCGAGGTCGCCGACACGAGCCGCGATCTGGCTGCCCATGACCGACGTTGCCGCGATCTCCTCGTTCAGGGCCGGTCGGTGGACGATGTCGAGCGGGTCCAGCAATGAACGCCGCCTCGCGATTTCCAGGTCGTAGCCGGCCAACGGCGAGCCTTCGTAGCCGGAGACGAAGGAGGCGGTGCGCCGGCCGCTGCGGCGATCGAGGACGGCGCGGTCGGCGATCATCCGGACCAGGGCCTGGATACCCGTGAGGTACACGGTCCCGGTGTCGCGCGTATAGCGGTCGTCGAGTGAGAAGGGGGCGTGTGCCCGGTCGTCAGCGAGGGTCATGGATCACCCGGCCTTCGTGTTGCGTCCGCGGGGTTTGCGGCCTACCTCCAAGCGTACGAGTCGATGTGAGCCGCGTCACGTGGCGCGGCCGGTTTGCGAAGGGGGTGACAAGTGTGTGCTCATCGCTTAGACTCTCACTCAGTTAATCACGACTAACTGAAAACTCGTTGAGTTGGGAAGGGGTGTCATGGCCGGACAACAGTCGGGTGGGCCGTCGCCCCGCGTCGCGCACGAAGAGAATGTCGCAACCCTGCGGCAGCGACTCGTAGTCGCCGCGGCCGGCGGCGGCGAGAAGGCCCGTGAACGGCACCTGTCGAGGGGCAAGTTGCTCGTCCGAGACCGCATCGACGCCCTCTTGGACCCGGGATCACCGTTCCTGGAGATCGCGCCGCTGGCCGCCTATGGCATGTACGACGACAAGGCGCCGAGTGCCGGCGTGGTCGCCGGGATCGGACGCATCCACGGCCGCGAGACCATGATCGTGGCCAACGACGCGACGGTCTCCGGGGGCACCTACTACCCGGTGACGGTCAAGAAGCACCTGCGCGCGCAGGAGATCGCCTCGGCCAACCGACTGCCCTGCCTCTACCTCGTCGACTCCGGCGGTGCGATGCTGCTCCAGCAGGACGAGGTGTTCCCCGACCGCGACCACTTCGGCCGCATCTTCTTCAACCAGGCGACGATGAGCGCGGCGGGCATCCCGCAACTCGCCGCTGTCCTCGGGTCCTCGACCGCCGGCGGCGCCTACGTGCCGGCGATGAGCGATGAGAACGTGATCGTCCGCGAGCAGGGGACCATCTTTTTGGCCGGGCCGCCCCTGGTAAAAGCGGCCACCGGCGAGGACGTCACCGCCGAGGACCTGGGCGGCGGCACCATGCACTCGACCGTTTCCGGGGTCACCGACCACCTCGTCGACAACGACGAGCAGGCGCTGATGAAACTGCGCGACATCGTCGCCACGCTCGGCCCGCGCCAGCCGGCACAGTGGGAGACCACTCCGACCGTCGAGCCGGCGCGGCCCCAGTACGACCTGTACGACGCCGTGCCGACCGATCCGCGCATTCCCTACGATGTGCGCGAGGTCCTCGAGATCCTGTCTGACGGTTCGGAGTTCACCGAGTTCAAGGCGGGCTACGGCACGACGCTGGTCACTGCTTTCGCCCGCGTGCACGGCCACCCGGTCGGCTTCGTCGCCAATAACGGCGTCCTGTTCTCCGAGTCGGCTCTCAAGGGCGCGCACTTCATCGAACTGTGCGACCGCCGCCGCATCCCGCTGGTCTTCTTGCAGAACATCACCGGGTTCATGGTCGGACGCGCCTATGAGGAGGGCGGCATCGCCAAGAACGGCGCCAAGATGGTCACCGCCGTCGCCTGTGCCCGCGTGCCCAAACTCACGGTGATGATCGGCGGCTCGTTCGGCGCCGGCAACTACTCGATGTGCGGCCGGGCCTACTCGCCGCGATTCCTGTGGTCCTGGCCCAACGCCCGCATCTCGGTG
>CAZVVS010000247.1:0-7420 GCA_964630585.1 uncultured Gordonia sp. | reverse complement strand
TGCAACGTCATTGCTGGCGGATGCTGCACTGGGAGATCCCGTGGAACCCGTCGCGGCTCGAGCAGCGCAACGGCCGCGTCGACCGCCACGGCCAGCCGCACCCCTATGTGGAGATCCGCCACTTCGTGCCCGAAGGCTGGGAGGACGACCAGTCGGGTTTCGCCACCGAGCTCGGGTTCCTGTCGAAGGTGGCGTACAAGGTCGAGCAGATCCGCGATGACCTCGGTTCGGTCGGTTCGGTGTTGGCCGACCAGGTCGGCGACGCCATGCTCGGCAAGCGCAGCAGCATCGATGACGACGCCATCGACCGGGCCCGCAGCAAGCCCGGGACCAAGGTCCTCCAGGTGGAACGCAAGCTCCGCGAGGGACTGGCTCGTTGCCACGAACGACTCCAGGAATCGATCGACGAGCTGGCGCTCACCCCCGATCGCGTCGAGCGGGTGGTGGCGACGGCGCTCGATGTTGCCAACCAGCCTCGCATCGTCCCCACCGATGTGGATGGCGAGTTCAGGCTTCCCCCGCTGAGCGGGTCGTGGCAACGCACGTCGGAAGGCATGATCGACCGACTCTCCGGCGACGAGCTGTCATTCACCTTCGACACCGCCCTCGCTGCGGGTCGCGACGACATCGTGTTCTGCCATCTCGGTCACCGACTTGTCGCTCAATCACTGCGGCTCCTGCGTGCCGAGGTGTGGGCCACCGGGCAGGGACAGTCGCTGTCGAGGGTCACCGCACGGACGGTCCCCGCAGCTCCGGATCTGCTCGAGGTTGGAGACATCGGGGTGATCTGTCACGCCCGGCTCGTCATCACGGGCGCCGACGGACACCGGCTCCATGAGGAACTTGTCGTTGCCGGCGGGCGGGTCCGCAGCGGTCGTTTCGCCCGCATCGACACCCTGCGCGATCTCGATGCCCTGCTACGCGCAGCAGATGGAGCGCCGCAGGACACGGCTCGGCTCGACGGCGCGATCCGATGGTGGGACAGCGTGGTCGACCCTGGGCTCACCAAGGCTCTCGATCGCCGCTCCGAGACCGTGCAGGAATCGAAACGACGCGAGCTGTCCGAACGGGCCGAAGCTGAGGCTGATGCCGTGCGAACGGTGCTGACCGAGCTGCAGCTTCAGATCACCAACGACCTCGACAAGCTCGCCGAGGAGCGATCCGAGCAGCTCAGCTTGTTCACCGAACCCGAACGAGAGCAGTCCCAACGCGACCTCGACGCTCTCCGTCGCCGCCTCGAGGAGATCCCCGCCGAGATCGAGCGCGAGGTCGACGCGGTGCGTCGACGCTTCACCGACCCCGAGTGCCATGTCTTCCCGGCCGCGGTGACGCTCCTTCTCCCTGAGGCGGTGCACTGATGGCCTCAGCCCGACCGATGCAGCAGAGCCGGGGCCCGCAGGCCAACCCGAAGGCAGCGATCCAGGACTGGCTCACCCTCGTCGACCCCGACGGCGCCTTCCTCACCACCACCGAGCTGGCCGCCGTGTTCCCCCACGGCTTCGAACCGATGCCCGCGGAGCAGCGCACCGAGCTCCGCGCCCGCGTCGCCGACCTCGGCTCCGACGCCGCAGAACGCTCCGACCTTCGCAGATGGCTGCTCGACACGGCTCTCGACTGGGACGACCAACTGGTCGAGGGCCAGGCCATCCCCGCCACCGCTTCGGTACGGGCATCCGAACACGGCATCCAGCTCCGACCCGACCATGCCCTGCTCGATGTCGATGACTCGACAAAGGTTCGCCTTGGCGTGTTCGTCTGGCCGTTCGGCACCCGTCTCGATCGCCGAAACGACATCACCGTCTCCGGCGACACCTGGCCTGCCAGCCCCATCCAACGCGCCGAAACCTGGTGCCGCGAGGCCAACATCCCGCTGGCGCTGGTCACCGACGACGACCAGTGGGTTCTCGTCTGGGCTCCACGCGGTGCCCCCGCAGCGTCGTGTCGATGGCGCATCGGCGACCTGGCCGACGAACGCATCCTCCAAGCCGGACTCGCCGCGCTGCTCGGCGCCCGACGATTCTTCGCGGTCGCAGACGATGAAACACTCGAAGCGCTCTTTACGCGAGCCGCCGACGCCGAAGCCGAAGTCACCAAAGGTCTCGGATCGTCCGTGCGCCGATCCGTGGAGCTCCTCGTAGCTGCCATATCCCGTGACGATGTCGCGTCGGGCGGCAAGGTGCTCGACGGAGTCGCCTCCACCGAGGTGTACGAGTCGTCCGTGACGGTGCTCATGCGGCTCGTCTTCCTCCTCTTCGCCGAGGAACGACGCCTGCTCCCGGCCGAGGACCCGCTCTGGGTCGAGTCCTACTCCGTGCTCACGCTGCGAGACGACCTACGAACGGCATCGGTCCGCGACGGCGAAGACGCCCTCGAACGCCGATCGACCGCCTGGCACCGACTCCTCGCCACCTTCCGGGCCGTGCACGGCGGCGTCAACCACGACCGCCTCACCCTCCCCGCCTACGGCGGCAGCCTCTTCGACCCCGACAGGTTCCCGTTCCTCGAAGGCCGCCGGACCCCCGATCACCTCGTTGCAGGTGGTATCGACCTCGGCCCCGCTGACGACGCATCAACCGGCCCAGAACGACCCGTTGCTATCGACGACCGCACCGTGCTGGCCATCCTCGACGCGCTCCTGACCATTGAGGTGAAGTCCGGACGCATCAAGGTCGCCCAGCGAGTGAGCTACAAGGCCCTCGACGTCGAACAGATCGGCCACTGCTACGAAGGCCTCCTCGACCACGGCTGCACTCCAGTCGAGGAGCTCGCGGTCGGGCTCATCGGCCCCGAAGGCAACGAACCCGAAATCACGATCAGCGAACTCGAAGCCCACCTGGCGGGTGGACCCGACAGCTTGTGCGAGTGGCTCTCCGACAAGACTCGCTGCAACAAGAAGGCCACCGCGCTCGAGAAGCTGCTCGACGACGAACCCTCGGGCGTCGAGCTGGCTCGACTTCGCGTCGCCTGTGGCCACGATGACGACACCGTGGCGAGGGTGCTCCCGTTCTGGGGTCTCATTCGTGCCGATCTGCGGGGCCTCCCCGTGGTCTTGCTTCCCGGTTCGCAGTTCGTCACGCAGACCTCGACCCGTCGCAACATGGGAGCGCAGTACACGACCAAGGCTCTCGCCGAAGAGGTCGTCCAGTACGCGCTCGAGCCGCTCGTGTACGAGCCCGGCCCCCAGAACGAACCTGAGCCCACCAAGTGGAAGCTCCGCACTCCAGCGGAGATCATCGGGCTGCGAGTCTGTGACCCAGCTGTCGGCTCCGGCGCCATCCTCACCGCTGCCGGTCGATACCTGGCTGACCGACTCGTGGAGTCCGTGGTCGAACACGGCCCAGGCGAAGGCCCGTTCGCCGGTCGCCTCGCAGAACTTGGGAGTGCTCCAGCCGATGAGCAGACCGTGCTTGCCCGGCGGGAGGTCGTTGACCACTGTCTCTACGGCGTCGACAAGAACCCCGTCGCCGCCGAGATGGCCAAGCTCTCGCTCTGGCTCACCACCATGGCCAGAGAACGGCCCTTCACCTTCCTCGACCACGCCATCCAGGTCGGCGACTCCCTCCTCGGCATCACCGACGTGGAACAGCTCCGCTGGCTCCACCTCGACCCAGCGGAACGAAAGGGCAAGGCGGGTTTCACGACTCTCGCCCTCGACCTCCGCCTCAAGGAAGCCGCAGACCTTGCCCGTCGTCTCCAGGAGCTTTCGGTTGTCACGGTTCGCGACGCGGCCGAGAAGCAACGACTGCACGATGAGCTCCGTTCCAAGCTCGCCGATCTTTCGGTCGTTGCTGATGCTGTCGTGGGCGCTGCACTCAGCACGGCTGGCCGAGGCGGCCTCTCGATGGAACAGCGACTCGACTCCCAGGTGGACCGCATTCGGACTGCTCTCGACATCGACCGTTCCGGCGCTGAACGAACCGCGGCACTCGACGTCCTGGGCGACGTGTCGACCGGTTGGCTTCGCAGCGACCTTCCAGACGAGGTGCCGAACCCCTGGGAGCGTCAGTGTCTCCACTGGCCGATTGCCTTTCCTGAGGTGTTCCTGGCGCACGTGAATGGTGGCTTCGATGCAGTGGTTGGTAATCCCCCGTTTCTCGGAGCGAACCGCGTCACCGAACTGTATGGAGACATATACAACTCTCACCTGGCAGCGATGTTTCCACCGCATTCGAAGCGAGTTGACCTCTGCGCCTACTTCTTCCGACGGGCAAGCCTGATCTCAAATTCCAACGCGTATCTGGGACTAATCGCGACGAATTCGATCAGTCAGGGTCAAACCCGTCGAGGTGGTTTGGATTTCATGCTTACCGATGGACATATCATCAACAGGTCCAAATCCAACTTCGAATGGCCGGGGCAAGGGTCAGTATTCGCAAGCATCATCTGGATGTCATCAGGTGGATGGTCAGGGGCCACCACCCTCAACGGCCAGAACGTCGATGGTATCTCCTCACTCTTGGCTGCTGCTCGTGATACTGCAGTAGGGGGGGTTCTCCCACAAAAGCTCAAGTCCAACGTTGGGCAGTGCTATATGGGATGCGTGATGTGGGGCGAGGAATTCTACCTGGATGATGCGGCGGCCGCTGCATTCGTTGACCAAGATTCGAGGAACAGGTCAGTCGTGCAGCCGGCTGTTGGGGGTCGAGAACTCAACTCCTTACCTCGTCCCACGGCGTCGCGGTGGGTGCTGAACTTCGGCGAGATGACGGAGTCTGAAGCCGCAGCCTTCGATGCGCCGTACCGGTTTCTGGCGCAGCATCTTAGGCCTAAGCGACTGGAACTTGATCCAAAGAAGTACAAGCGAATCGTCGAGGGTTGGTGGAAGTACTTCCATGCCAGGATGACGATGTATGGCTCCATCCGTGAGCGCGGCCTGGAACGAGTTCTGTCACGAACGAGGAACTCCGACCATCACAGTTTGTTCTTCGTGGAAAGCGATGCTGTATTTCTCGACACTGTCATCGTGTTCCTACACGATGACTTCTTCCACTACGGCGTCCTTCAATCCGAAGCTCATGAGGCATGGTCCCGAGCGTACGCCTCTTCCCTGGGAAGCGGCCTGAGGTACGGAGTTGGGACGTGTTACGACACGTTCCCGTTTCCTCTGACCGACACCGCAGATGTTGCTGGGTTCTCGGAAGCCCATTACACAATTCGGTCTGGAATCATGGAGGAGCGAGGGATTGGCGCCGTTGAATTGTGCGGCCTCGTTGCGGACCCAGCCACTAGCGACGCAGACATCGTGGCTCTGCGTGAGGCTCAAGTCGAGATGAACAGGTCCGTACTTCGTGCGTACGACTGGGGTGATATAGACGTTTCCCATTCTCATCGGGAGACTGCGCAGGGCCCGCGGTTCACCATCGGTACCGGGGCAAAGGAGCGGATGCTTCAGAACATGCTCGAGTTGAATCACGAGCGGTATGCAGCTGAGGTAGCTGCTGGCCTGCACGACACCAAGGCGACGAAGACCCCGGCGAAGCGAGCAGCGAAGGCTGCGAACCCATCCCAGGAGACGCTGCTGTGAGCACCGCACCCACACCGGCGGAGCTGCGTGCCGAGCTGGAACGCTTGGTCCTCACGGACCTCTTGGGTCCGGCTGACCCCCACGAGCAGTTGCCTGGTGTTCGGAGTCCGGTGCGGGAGTGGTACTTGGTCGGGATGTTGGCCCCGATGGGGACGATCGTCGACCCGAGTCGTGGCGATGGGGACGATCTTCAAGATGGGGGCGAGGGCGGCGCTCCTGGTCCGGATGATCGGCCGTCGAAGGTGGTGCTGTTCCCGTCGTCGGTGGGTCTGACCGTCGCGGTGGACCTGTCGTGCGCCTCGCTGGAGGTGTCGGCTGCGTGGGGGCGGTACGAGAAGATCGACAACCCCGACCCGACGGCGGTCCGCGAGTTCGAACGGCTGTGGCAGCGCCATCCTGCTGGTGGAGCGGTGGCGGTGCCGCTGGTCGAGGGCGACATCGGGCCGATCGTGCCGGATCCTGGCCAGCCCGAGGTTGTGGTCTGTGGTAGGTGTCGAGCGACACCGCACTGCTGGTTGGTGACGTTGTTCCTGGTGAACGAGCAGTTGCCGTCGGCGACGAACATCGACGAGCGTTGGCTGTTCCAGGTGGAGCTGTCGGCGAAGGCTGCTGACGGCGCTGCGGTGTTCGTGGGTCGCCAGCTCGCGCTCCCCGAGGAGACCACCCACAGCGACGCGGAGCTGCGCCACCTCGATCTGCTCTACCGGGAGAAGGTCGAGTTCGCCGTCGGCCACGGTACTGCTGTCCACGCGGAGCCTGACCCGGCTGATCCTCATCGAGCCGTGGCACTGCGCACGACGTCGATCCCTCGGTCGGAGGTCGCGAAGGTCGAGGCGCCGGGACCCGACGATCCTGCCCTCGACGAGGTCGAGCGGGAACTGATGGGCAATGTCACCTTCGACATGGAGGCGCTCTCGAAGCTCGACGGCAGCGGCGCCGCAGCTGCGCTTCGGCCCCTTGCCGATGCGTATGACCTCTGGCTCGGCCGGCAGGAAGACCGCATCGCTGGACTCTCGGCCGAGGAGGCCGAGTCTGCCCACGCCGCGGTGACGACAGCGCGGGGCATCGCGGCCCGGCTGCGGATCGGCATCGAGCTGCTCGCTACGGACTCGGTGGCCGCGGAGGCGTTCGCGTTCGCCAACCACACGATGTGGCAACAGCGTCTCCACACGCTGGTTGCCGTGGCCCGCCGCGACGACCCGAGGCTCAACCTGACCGACGCCGAGGCACAGGTCGCTACGAAGTCGAACTGGTCGTGGAGGCCGTTTCAGATCGCGTTCGTGCTGGTGAACCTGCCGTCGCTGGCCGATCCGACCCACCCGGAACGCCAGCTCGATACCGGTACAGCGGACCTGTTGTTCTTCCCGACCGGTGGCGGCAAGACCGAGGCCTACCTCGGCTTGACCGCGTTCACGCTTGCGATCCGGCGCCTTCAGGGTGACGTCGATGGCCACTCGGGCGAGGGTGGCGTCGGCGTGCTGATGCGCTACACGCTGCGGCTGTTGACCTCCCAGCAGTTCCAGCGCGCCGCCACATTGATCTGCGCGTGCGAAGTCCGCCGCCGCGAGCTTGTTGCCGCGGGTGACGGGCGTTGGGGAGAGACACCGTTCCGGATCGGGATGTGGGTCGGCGGATCAGTCAGCGCAAACAAGACCCAGGACGCCGCCCGCGATCTCGACGACCTGCGCAACACCGGTTGGGCTAAAGGCGCCGGACCGACGTCACTGGTGGCGTGCCCCTGGTGTGGTGAGGAGCTCGACCCGAAGCGTGACGCCACATCGCACCCGCACCTGTGGCGGACCCTGATCACGTGTGGTGATTCGAAGGGCCGTTGCCCGTTCACGGCGAAGCGATCCGACGGGGAGGGGATCCCGGTCGTCAGCGTCGACGAGGAGA
>CAZVVS010000246.1:0-7428 GCA_964630585.1 uncultured Gordonia sp. | reverse complement strand
CGGCCCACAGAAGCTCTCGCAGAGGTACTGGGGCATGGAGCTGCGGCCCTGTGACCCACTGCAGGCGGCGCTGCTCGATCGCGATCTGGAGCTCGCGCGGGAGGGGTTCCTCGCACGGGCCCGGGAGGAGAGCGAGCTCGCAGCCCGCAAGGAACAAGAGGTCGCCGGGCGCCAGGCGGAGTTGGCGGCTGCCGCCGATGAGCAGTCGAGGTCGAGCCTCCGGTTCCTCATCGAGAAGGCGGAGGCCGAGGCGAAGCAGCGCCGATCGAGCGCTCAGAACAGCGACGATTGGGCCGAGCGGATCGCGATCCGGCAACGGGAGCTGAATGCCTGGGCGGAGCCCCGGCTTCAGACGTTGATGTGGCGCGTCGGTGAACACATCGGAGCCAACCTGGACACGGCCACGATCGACCTGCGTTCCGCACTCGCCGGGGTGTCTCGCCCAGTGGTGTTGGATGTCGACGAGATCGAACGAGCCCGACGCAGTGTGCTGCGCACCTTGCTCCTCGCCGTCTTCCTCGTCGGCGGAGCGTCGATCGCGTTCGGCGTTGGGATCGGCCCTTTGGTTCCCGCTCTGGCAGTCGGACTCCTCGTGTTGCTCGTCGTGACGGCGACCGCGTTCACGCGTTACACGCGTAGGAAGTCGGCAGCGGAGTGGCGCTACCTCACGGCAACGGCCCAACTGCTGAACGACCTCAGCAAGACGTCGCACGCAGCGGCCGAGGTGTCGCGCCTTTCGACGCTGTACCAGCTCTATGTGGAGTGGGCCGAGATCCTCGGCTACCACGCACATGCCCCGTGGACCGTTGACGGCGAGACGGCCAACCGGCCTCCCGCCGAGGAGGTCGACGTGTCGACCCTGCCCGACAGCTTGTTGGTCGGATCGAGTGACGTCGATGCTGAAGGCTTGGAGCAGCTGAGCGTCCGGGCTGCGCGCGAGGTGCAAGCAGAAGGCTGGCTCGGCGACATGTTCCGCAACGCGACCGAGTTCTCGATGAGTCGGCTCGCGCAACAGGAAGGTCGCGCCGTCGCTGACCTCGATCCCGATCGCGACGCACCTGGTGCCCCGAACGGTGCTCGTGAGTTCTTACTGCGAGACCTGCGAGCCCGTGCGCCACAGCGATCGGCGTACCACGAGACCTATCAACAGATCGGGTCGATCTGCGCGGAGGAAGCGCCGGACAAGTTGTTCAAGGACGTGCAGGTGAAGGGTGGGCGCGCCGAGGTGGCGTCGTTCTTCGAGGAGCTGATCCCCGACGATCCGCGCGACATCCCCGGTATGCTCGTCGATCTCTTCTCGTGGGATGCGCAGCAGAAGCGCGCACACCTCAAGCTCGAGCCGCTCGTGTGGGCACCCAACGGCGTCGGGCCCCGCGAGGGGATCCGCCACCGACCGGCAGCTGTGACCCGCTCTGGGCATTACGTCCTCGAAGTGGTCCGTATCGACGAGGCGCGCCCGGTCTCACCCGAGGAGTTGACGATCTTCGCACCGGCCGTCACGGGCGGCGGATCTCGACCCACCCCGCCTTCCGAGACAGGCAGGATCTACTGACCTCCTGCTATACGGGTCACAGGGCGAGGGCGGCGGCGCTGATCACGATCTGCGCGATCAGGAGGAGCAGCACCGTCCAAGGGAGCCAGGACGGCAGGGAGGGTCCCTCGGACGCCGGCGCCAACTGGCCGGTCTCCACGAGAGTGCTGAGACGGTTCGACCGTTCTGTCGCTCGCTTGAGGTGCTCGACAGCCTCGGTGAGCGGAGTGATCGCGTCATCCAGCGTGGTCGCCAGGCGTTCGCTGTTCAGCACCCGCAGGGCCTCTTCGATGTCACGCGATGCGCTCCTCAAACCCTCCGCCACTTCTAGGACCGACCCGAGCCGGTCGGAGACGTCGCCCATCCTCGAGGAGAACTCCCCGGCCAACCGGTCGGTGATGGCGACGAGGCTCGTGTCGAGCCGGGCGACGATGGTGTTCGCGTCGAGGTCGTGGCTCGCCCGTTCGACCTTCTCGAGCACCCCATGCGAGCGCGCGAGCGCCTCATTCAACGCCGTGTAGACGGGGAGCGCCCTCTGGTTGAGCTCGTTCAGTGATCCGGCCAACGAGGCCACGTCATCGGAGACTCGGGCGAGATGCTCTCTGTGGTCGGTTATTGCCCGGGCGTTCTCGGTGACCGAGTCGAGAGCCGACTCGAGCGCCCGAAGGTCGGCGTCGACGTCTTGGAGTTCGAGGAGCGCCTCCTCGAGTTCATGCGATGACATCTCGACCTCCCAAAGCGCTGACGACCCCCTCGGCTGCTGCCCGGACCAGTTCTCGGTGTCTCACAGCCAGCTCGCTTGCGACAGCGCGACAGAGCACTCGGCTGACCTCAGGGTACGGGGGGAGTGGGGGCACGGCCGCCGCCGCCCGCCGCGCCAGCTGCGGGTCTCGCAGCGCCACGGCAAGGCGCCCGACGAGATCGCCCGATCGCAGGGAGCCGAGGGCGTCACACAACTCCTCGTCGGTCATGAACCACATCGCGGAGCAGATGCGAAGTGCGCCGGCTCGCGCGACGAGGCTCGCATCACCTGCCCACCGGTCGATCGTGTCGAGGTCACGGGCCGCGCCGGATGCCAGGGTTGCCGCGTCGGTGAGCACCCGGTCCTCGGCGGGGCTGGCGCCATTGCGAGCGTGCCAGTGCGCCTCGGCGACGGTCCCCCACGCGCATGGAGGCGGCTGCGTCCGATCGTCGATCGACGACATCACAGCCTGGTTCGTCCAGGTGGCGAGTGTCATCAGGCAGGCGATGCCAGCAGCATCTTCTACCAGCGCGATGGTCTCGGCAGCGGCGGCCAGGGCAAGCCCCTCGGCGGTCGATGGGTCGGGATGTGCCGCGAATTGCGCTGCTCTGCGCCGGAGGGCGCCGGTGCCGCTGGTCTGCGGTGTGTTCGACCGGTCCAGCTCGACGAGGAGATCGCCACGATCGGTCGCCCAGGCAATCGCCTCGACGTCGGCGACCATGTCGTGGTCCTGCAGTCTCGACGTCACGGCCCTGGTCGGACCCTGTTCCATGAGGTCGGCCCAGACGATGCAGCACGCGGCCTTCTCGGGATCGTCACCCCGCTCGAAGTCCCGGGAGGCACGCTTGCATTCATCGGGATCCCACTCATCGAGCGCCGCTATGAGCGTCGCCTCCGCTGTCTCGAGGTGCTGCTGGGGGTCGACTCGTTTGTCGTGCAGCGGATCGGGCTCGACGAGCGGGACGTTGACCGTGGCCAGCGGGGATGCGGTCCACAGGCGTCGATCTCCATCGGGTTCGTCGACGAAGAGGAGCCGATGCCGGGTGTTTGAGATGGCGAGGTAGAGGTGGTGCGGGAGAGCATCGGGTTCGATGCCCGTGTCGCCCAGCGCGCTGCCGAATCCCCAGATCACCGATGTCCCGAGGCGGGACCAGGACACGTCGGCGGCCGAGACGACATGGCGCCGGTCGCGCCCGATTGCGTCGGACAACGCCGGCTCTGCCTCGAGGTAGCGGCCCACGTCGCCCGCTGGGCAGGGCACGACGATCCGGTCGGCCTCCCGCAGGAGTTCGCCGAGGGCTTCGGTGCCGATTCCCAGGACCTGCCGTTGCACCGAAGGCTGGGCAAACCCACCGGAGGGATCGATCGAGGGAGGCAGCTCGGTGTCATCGACCCATGAGCGGGCGACCCGCGCCAGGCGGGTGAGCGTCATCTGGGGTCGGCCATCGGCATCGAGCCCGACCTCGTCCCCGACCTCCGAACGGTCATCGGCAGATGTCGTGCTCAGCTCAATGGTCAAGGCCCGCCGCAATGCTCCTGGCGTCCGGACGCTCGGGTCGGAGGAGCGAGCGTGATCGGTCGCGAAGACGATGGGCACCTGCGGCCGCAGCCGGCCGGAACCCCCATCGTGTCGCCCGCCGACGAGGCGCAGCAGGAGCGCGAGTTCGGCTCGCGTCAGGTCCTGGGCGTCGTCGCAGAGCAGGGCCCCCCACCTGGGCGCGCATTGGGCGGGACACTCGACGTGTACGAGCGCGGCGAGGGCCAGATCCTGGTCGTCCCAGTACTGCTTGTCCTCGAGCCATGACTGGTACCTGGCGCCTACGGTCTTCGTCACCCAGACCAACGCAACGTCGTCCAGAGGCAGTCGAGCGCGCCGGACCGGATCCGCCGCGACCAGCTCCTCTGGCTCCGCCCAGTGGGGAGATGATCCCGCCTGAGATGGCACCGCCATGCCTTTGGTGACCGAGGAGATCACGGCCCACGCAACGTCGGGGCTCGATCGTCGACTCGCAGTTGGCACGAGCGGCCCCCAGAACTCGCGGAGGAACCGGTGGAACCCGACGTGGCGCCCGAGCGCGAATGACTCGTGGGCAGTCGGTGCCGGCAGCTGGTATCGGAACAACGACCGGCGGGTGACGACGTTGCGCCCGGCCGCCATCCGGGCACGGCCCTCGGCCCAACCGAGTCCGCCGACGAGTTGGTCGATGAGGCGCCCGCGAGCCTCGCCGGTTCCGCTCGGTCGAGCCGTGACCTGCAGCGGCGGCGCTGCGCCGGCGCCTCCGTCGGGTTCCGGAGCACGATGGAGGTGGAGGAACGCCGCCATCGTCCGCGTGAGCGCCGCGCTCTTGCCCGAGCCGGGTGGCCCGTCTATGACGAGCGGCAGGTTGTCGGCGTCTGCGATCTTGTCGAGCACCGCTCGGTCGTGATCGCTGAGACCGTTGAGCTTCGGGGCCTTCCCGTGCGACGGGCGGTCGAAGACAGTCGCCAACGAGCGATGGACAGGAAGCTTGTTCTCTCGTTCCGCCTGCGCCTCCGCCCGACCCCGGGGAGACGAGGTCATGCCGTCTCGGAGGGCGGCGTACATGGATCGCTGGTTGAATCGCTCGGCGCGGAGGCGGGCCCACCCGGCGGCGTCGGCGATCGTGCGCAGATGCTCGTCGGCGGTGAGGATGGCGAGCAGCACGACGACGTCGTGGACCTCGCTGGTCACCTGGACCGTTGCCAGGTCCGCGTAGACGCGGTGCCTGCCTAGGGTTCGCAGAGGGAGGACCCAGGCGCCGGTTGAGGGCTGGCGGACGAGTTGGCCCTTTGGGAAGAGGTCCCAGCGCGACTGGACCTCGTCCTCGATTCGGGTCGCTGCGTTGAGGAGTTGGGAGTCGATGCGGAGGCGCTCGGCGTCCCGCCGGCATTCGGGTGTGATCCAGGTCAGCAAGGTTGGCCCGAGCCCCTCGGCAGTGGGGGGTGGTCGGTGTCGGTGATCGGGTAGACGTTCACTGCGACGGTGCCGGTCTGTTTGCCGGGGCCGCCGGCGCCGTCCCAGAAGGCGCGGTTTGCGGTCGGGCCGCCGTCTGGGGCGGTGAATACGGCGGGGATTCGTGGGAGGACTGCCTTGTTGTAGGCGTCGGCGGTGGTTTTGCCGGGGCCGGCGGTGGGGGCGACTCCGAAGGTGAGGACGATGCCGGCTTTGCGGTCGAGGAGACCGTTCTCGGCGAGGCGGGCTTCGGTCTGGGCTTGGAGGTCGGCGAGGTGTGCGTCCTTCTCGGGGCCGTCGGGCCCTTCGAGCACGGAGGGGTTGGTGTTCACGAGGAAGCAGACGAACTCACTGTCGACCCCGGGAGGGATGGTCGTGGTCGTCGTCGGCGGAATCGTCGTGGTCGTCGATGAGGTCGGCGTCGACGTTGTGGTGGACCTCGGCGCGAGTCGATCCGATCCGTTGGGGTTCCCGGGCTGTGTGGCGAGGAACACGAGCGCGAGCACAAGCAGCATGTCGGCGAACACCCAGCCGACCAGGCCGAGCAGGTCAGTTCCGTTCCGCCGGCGCCGCGCCATCAGCCCCACCAGAGGATGGCCCAGGTGATCACAGTTACGATTGCTCCCACGGGCACGAGTGGGTTGATACGACGGATGAACGATCCGTCCGCTACGTCCTCCGCGGGTGCGGAACGCGTCGGGAGGTCTCCGAACGTCACTACCTCGTTCGTGGCTCGGGCACTGCGCGAGTTCGTTGCGATGTACTCGCATGCCTGCGCCGCGGTCTGGAGGCTGGCGGCCGCGGCCTCGAGTTCGGGGGGCGCTGGCACGCCTCTCGACGCCAGGACGGCGACACTCTCGCTCAGTTGCGTGAGCCCTCCTTCCAGCGCACTGTGGATTGCCTCGAGTTGCTTCCCGGTGAGGGCAGCCCTCCGATCGATCTGTTCTTGGGACTCGTTGATGGTGCGGAGCTGTGCATCCACCGCTCCCAACGGCACGAGGCCTTCGATGAGCTTCGCCGGGAGCACGTCGATCGCCTCCGTGCTTCTCTCGAGCAGGGCCGCCAGCGCACGAGACGCCGCGGTCATCTCCCCAGGCATTGCGCTGGCGGCACCCCGCAGTTCCACCGCGGAACTGGCGAATCCATCAGCGGCCACGGTGAGCGCTTGGGCGAGGCCCGCAGCCCGCTCCGATGCGGCCGTGAGCTGTTTCGCTGTTTCGTGACGGTCAGCCAACTCGTCTCGGATCCCGCTGACGAGCGCCTCTCCGACCTTCTGGACGTTTACAGGGATATGTTCGGCCGATGCAGCGAGAACGTTGGCAGCCGCACGATTGGCATCGAGACCGAGCGATAGCTCGGAGATCGCCTCGTGTTGCCGAGCCGAGAGCGTCGCAACCTCGGCGCCCACCGCTTCGGCCCGTTGCATGAGTGCGGTGATGTCGCTGCGAAGGCCATCGATCGTCTGCACGAGGGCGGCAGTGTGCGTGTCAACGCTGCCGCTGGCGGCACCGAGGGCACTCGTCGCTTCTTCGAGTTGGCGCGTGTACCCGTCGCTCTGGCGCACCGAGACGGCGAAGTCCTTGCTGGCCTGGCTGATCTGAACTGCGAGCTTGTCGTAGCTCGACCAGAGTCGGCTGAGCTCCTCAGTGAACCGCACGGGCGCGTCGTAGGCTCTGCTCGCCAAGACGACGGCGGCGTCGGTGAGCGCTGAGCGGAGCTCGTTCCACTTGTCCTCGCGCTCTCGCTCCGTGTCGACGTTGAGCTTTCGCTGGAGCCAGCTCGCCCAGACCGAGAGGCCGATCACGATGGCGATGGCGGTGACATCGAGGATGCCGATGACACTGAACGTGAGGACGGTTCGACCACCAAATCCTTCGGTCCAGAGCTCGACGAAGGGCGCTTCAAGCAGTTGCGCTTCTCCTGGCCGAGGGTTCGAGAGGAGTCGTTCGTAAGCGAGGATCGCAAACGTGATGCCGAGCCATGTGATCAGTAGCGGCAGCAGGATGCAGACGTTCCGGATGAGCTCGGCGAGCCCGAGCCGCTCGTTGCGCTTCGGTTCGCCGACGATCGTGATGGAGTCCTCGCCGAAGGCCTCGTAGAGGTCGACCTTCGCCCAGAGGAAGCCGTCTTCGTTCGTCAGCGCGTCCGCGAGCTCGTGGAGCGATTGGTGTCGTCGGCTCAGCG
>CAZVVS010000245.1:0-7442 GCA_964630585.1 uncultured Gordonia sp. | reverse complement strand
CCTTGCGCGGCTCACCGTCGAGCAGCGCGACGATCTTCTCATCGGCCAGAGCCGCCGCGCGCACCGCCGCCTCGTCGGCGTCGACCGCGACGGTGATGCGGCTGCGCACCTTGCCCTTGACCTGGATCGGGATCTCGATCGAGTCCTGCGCCAACCATTGCTCGTCGGCGATCGGGAACGGCCCGTGCGCCAACGACTCGGCGTGGCCGAGCCGCTCCCACAGCTCGTCGGCAATATGGGGCGCGAGGGGGGCCAACATCACCACGAGCGGCTCGACGACCGCCCTCGGCGCACCCGCACCATTCGGCCCGCTCGCTCCGCTCCCGGCGCCACCGGGATACGCCTTCGTGAGGTGGTTCGTCAGCTCGATCAACTTGGCACCGGCGGTATTGGTGCGCAGGTTCGCGTAGTCGTCGCGCACCCCGGCGATCGCTTTGTGCAGCGCCCGCAAATCGTCCTCGGTCGGCTGCGCGTCGGTCACCCGCACCGCCCCGGACTCCTCGTCGACGACGAGCCGCCATGCGCGCTGCAGGAATCGCTGCGCACCGACGACGTCCTTGGTCGCCCACGGCCGCGACTGGTCCAGCGGGCCCATCGACATCTCGTAGACGCGCAGCGTGTCGGCACCGTAGTCGCGGCAGATGTCATCGGGCGCAACGGAATTCTTGAGCGACTTGCCCATCTTCCCGTACTCCTGGAAGACCTCGGTCTCCGCATCACCGTCGTCGAGGTAGAACTTCCCGTCGCGCTCCACCACGTCCTCGGCGGGCACGTAGACACCGCGCGCATCGGTATAGGCGAACGCCTGGATCATGCCCTGATTGAACAGCCGCCGATACGGTTCCTTGCTCGTCACGAAGCCGAGGTCGAACAGCACCTTGTGCCAGAACCGCGAGTACAGCAGGTGCAGCACCGCGTGCTCCATCCCGCCGATGTACAGATCCAGTCCGCCGGGGTCACGCGGCCCATGCACGGACGGGCGCGGGCCCATCCAATACTCCTCGTTCTCCTTGGCGCACAAGGATTCTGAATTCGTCGGATCGATGTAGCGCAGTTGGTACCACGACGATCCGGCCCACTGCGGCATCACGTTCACGTCGCGGGTGTAGGTCTGCACCCCGTCGCCGAGGTCCAGCTCGACCCTCGCCCACTCGGTGGCCTTCGCGAGCGGGGGAGAGGGCTCCGAATCGGCGTCGTCGGGATCGAAGGCAACCGGCGCGTAGTCCTCCACCTCAGGCAGTTCGACGGGGAGCATCGACTCGGGCAGCGGGTGGGCGTTACCATCCGCGTCGTACACAATGGGGAACGGCTCGCCCCAGTAGCGCTGGCGGGCGAACAACCAGTCCCGCAGCTTGTATTGGACCGTCCCGACGCCGGCACCGTCCGCCTCGAGTTTGGCGACGATCTGCGCCTTGGCCTCGTCGACGGGCAGGCCGTCGAGGAAGCCGGAGTTCACCAGGGGGCCGTCGCCGGTCCACGCCGATTCGGCGATGCCCTGCTCTGAGCCGATGACCTCGCGGATCGGCAGCCCGAAGGCCGTCGCGAATTCGTAGTCGCGGGCGTCGTGGGCGGGCACGGCCATGATGGCACCGGTGCCGTAGCCGATCAGCACATAGTCGGCGATGAAGACCGGGATCTGCTCGCCGTTCACCGGATTGGTCGCGTAAGCGCCGGTGAAAACGCCGGTCTTCTCCTTGTTCTCCTGGCGCTCCAGATCCGACTTCGCCGCGATCGAGGCGCGATAGGTGGCGACCGCCTCCGCAGGGGTCTGTGCCGAGCTGGTCCACCGTTCGTCGACGCCCGACGGCCAGGTGTCACCAACGATCTCGTCGACGAGCTCGTGCTCTGGCGCCAGGACCATGTAGGTCGCGCCGAACAGCGTGTCGGGTCGCGTGGTGAAAACCTTGACGAGGCGGTCACCGGGCAGCGCGAAGTCGACGTGCGCGCCGCGCGAGCGCCCGATCCAATTGCGCTGCATCGTCTTGACCTTCTCCGGCCAATCCAGCAGATCGAGGTCGTCGAGCAGCCGGTCGGAGTAAGCGGTGATCCGCATCATCCATTGCCGCAGGTTCTTGCGGAAGACGGGGAAGTTGCCTCGCTCACTGCGCCCGTCGGCGGTGACTTCCTCGTTCGCCAGCACGGTGCCCAACCCGGGGCACCAGTTGACCAGCGAGTTGCTCAGGTAGACGAGCCGATGCTCGTCGACGACGGTGCGCCGTTGCGCGTCGGAAAGCTCGGCCCACGACCGTCCGTCGTCGAGAGTCCTTGTCCCCGAATCGAATTCGGCGATCAGCTCAGCAATGGGCCGCGCCTTGCCGTGCCCCGACCCGCTGGTCTCGCTCCCGGCATCCGGATCGAACCACGCGTTGTAGATCTGCAGGAAGATCCACTGCGTCCAGCGGTAGAACTCGACGTCGGTGGTGGCGACGCGACGGCGCTCGTCGTGGCCCAGGCCGAGACGGCGGATCTGCCCGAGGTAGCGCTCGATGTTGGCGTCGGTGGTCGTGCGCGGGTGCGTTCCGGTCTGCACGGCGTACTGCTCGGCCGGCAGGCCAAACGAGTCGAAGCCCATGGTGTGCAAGACGTTTCGTCCGTCCATACGACAGAACCGGGCGAAGACGTCGGTTGCGATGAAGCCCAGCGGGTGCCCGACGTGCAGGCCCGCGCCAGACGGGTACGGGAACATGTCCTGGATGAACATCTTGTCGTCGGGGGAGTAGTCACTCAAGTCGCCGGCGAGCGGCCCGACAGGGTTGGGCGCCTCGTAGGCGCCGGTCTCGCTCCACAACTGCTGCCAACGCGATTCGATCTCTCCAGCGAGCTGCGCGGTATAGCGGTGCGCAGTGTCGGAGGCGGCGGCGTCAGGGTTCGATCCAGTCACCCGACCAGCGTAAATGGTGGCCTACGACGCGACGTAGGGTGGTAGCCGTGGCCAATGTCATCGCATACCTCGTCGCGGCAATCGCCGCGCTCAGCGGTCTCGCGTGGATCCTGCTCGGCATCGCCGGGTGGGCGGGGATCCTGCGCCGCAACCGCTACTTCGGTATCCGCAGCACCGAGACGATGCGCAGCGAGAAGGCCTTCGCTGCCGCCAACCGCGTCGTCGCGCCCGGCCTTCTGGCGACCGGCGTGCTCGCCCTGGTCGCCGCGGGGTTGGCCGTCTCCCAGCGTGGGATCGCGGGTATCGCTCTGGGCCTGATCGGTCTCATCGTCGCTCTCGGGCTCGTCGGCCTTCTCTCCGGCACCGCCATCCGCGCCGTCGCCGCACTACCGTCCGATGCAGCGCCGGCCGGTTGCGGTTCGGAGTGCGGATGCGGCGGTCATGACGCCGCGTCGGCCGACGATGGACACTCGCACGACGACGACGGTGATATCTGCGGGACCGGGACATCGTGCGGCGGGTGCGAGATGCGCGATGCCTGCTTCGACGACGAGACCACCACCGACGACCACACGCGGGCCTAGTGGCACTCTCCCCGCGAGCCCTGCTCGCGAAGTCGCCGATCGACGGTTTCGTCATCTCGATCATGCTGACCGTCGTCGTGGCGGCGCTGTTTCCCGCGAAAGGCGTGTTCGCCGATGTCATGGACTGGGTGGTCATCGCCGCGATCGCCCTGCTGTTCTTCCTCTACGGCGCCCGGCTGCACCCGCGCGAGGCCCTCGACGGCCTCACCCACTGGCGCCTGCACCTGCTGATCCTGGCATTCACCTTCCTGGTCTTCCCGATCATCGGCGTCGCGATGCGTCCCCTCGTCGAACCCCTCGTCGGCGAGCACCTCTACCTGGGCCTGCTCTTCACCTGCCTGGTGCCCTCGACGGTCCAGTCGTCGATCGCGTTCACCTCGATTGCGCGCGGGAACGTGGCCGCGGCGATCGTCGCGGCATCGGTGTCGAGCCTCATCGGCGTGATCCTCACACCGTTGCTCGCGGTCTGGCTGATGAACACCTCGTCGGGCATGCACATCGACGGCTCCTCGGTCCTGCGGATCATGGCGCAGATCCTGTTGCCGTTCATCGTCGGGCAACTGGCACGGCCGTGGATCGCCGACTGGGTCGCCAGGCACGCGAAGCCGACGAAGCTCGTGGACCGCGGTTCCATCGTGCTCGTCGTCTACGTGGCCTTCTCCGAAGGCATGCGCAACCACATCTGGTCCCAGGTCAGCGTCGGCGAAGTCATCGCGGTCGCCGTTCTCGCCACCGCCCTGGTCGTCGTCATGCTCATCGTCACCGGTGCACTACCGCCCCGCCTCGGGTTCGACCGCGCAGACACCATCGCGATTCAATTCTGCGGATCGAAGAAGAGCCTGGCCGCCGGACTTCCCATGGCTACGGTGCTGTTCGCCGGCTCGACGGTGGGCCTGATCGTCCTACCGCTGATGATCTTCCACCAGGTCCAGCTGATCCTCTGCAGCATGTTGGCCTCGCGGTACGCGAAGGAGGCCGACCCCGAAGTCAGCAAATAGTTCGGCCTCCGAGGGAATCGCTCCCCCAGAGGCCGCACCATTGACAGTTTTCAGTGCCTACTTCACCCAATCGGGCTTGGCGACTGTCCCCGGGATCGCATTCGCGTTGAACTTGCCCTTGTCGTCAGTGGCCGTCGTGGTGACCAGTTGCCACTGGCCGTCACCCTCGATAACGCATTCCTGGGTGGCACCGGCTTCGGCCTTCAATCCGCCTTTGCAATGCGCGGTGATCGGCACATTGAACTTCGGCTGAAGGACGTTCGCGGTCTCCTTCTCCAACTCCGCCTGACTGATCGTGTTCCCGCCAACCGAGGCCGATACATTGCATCCCGTCAAGGCCGCCACCACGATGGCCGCAACCCCAATCCCACTGGCAATCCGATTACGCATCGAACGTCTCCTTTCAGGCAAGTCAGACGCTAACATCGCGCCCCAGTCCTTGAGGATGGAACTAACGAACCCGGGGCTACTCGAACTCCTTCGACACCGGCACGTTCAGGAAGCTCGGCCGGTTCGGATCGAGCTGGATGTGCTGCGGGCGCAACATCGACTCGTTGAGCAGCGGGCGCAGCGGGAGTCCCTTCGGGAAGTTCATCGCGAAGACGTCGATCCGCAACCGGTGACCCGGCTTCAGCATCGCCTCGGTCGGCAGCAGGCCCAGGTCGATCTCCACCGGGACGCCCGGCTTCACCCGCTTCCGCGCGGCCAGCGACAGCGTGTAGAACGGGTCGATCACGTCACCGTTGGCGGCGAAGGTGGACGATCCCTGGTCGATCGATCGCAACGAGGCGACGACCTGTCCCGAGGCGATGACCTCCGACTCCCCGTTGGGGGCCACGTCGGTCATCATCGCGGTCCAGTAGCCGTCGGGTGCATCCATGACCGCGTTGATCCGGAGATTCGAGAAGCCCGAGATGCTGCGCGCCGTCCGCACCGGTGGGGTGGTGAACGTCAGCGCGTCGTGCTCGGCGATCCGGTTGTCCTTACCGCAGAAGCGGAAGATGGCGCTCATACCGAACGTCTGCTGCCCGGAGTCGCGCGAGCAGACCGTCGCCAGCCCGGGCGCGACAGTCATACGGCCGCGGGAGTTCGGCGGCGCCACGGTCAGTCGACCGTCACGCGCGGCGTACGGAGCGGTCCCGCTGGGACGGTCCGACAGGTACAGGCGCTGACGCGTCATGCCCGGCCGAGGGAAGCTCGGCGCGGTGATCCACTTGTTGCCCATCTGGTACAGCGTCGCGGGCCCATACTGGTCGATCCCGTTGTCGATCCCCTTGAGCCACTTGTCGAACCACGCGCGCTGCAGGACGTTGATCCGCGGGGGAGTACCCGGGCGGCCGTGGTCGTGGCCCGGCGTGATGTGGTAGCCCTCGCCCATGATCAGCTGCTTCTTACCCATGGGCAGCGGGATCTTGTTGAACATCCGCACTTCACTGTTGGTGAACAGGTCGAACCACATGCCGTTGATCATCGTCGGCACCTTGATGTTGTCGGCGTGATCCATCCAGTCCAGCCGCTCCCGCGAACCGGGCACGACGAGACGCCTCATATCCGGCGGGATCGAATTGATGTCCGGCGTGAACAGCGCCGCCATCAGCTGCGGGAAGAAGACCAACGGATTGGCCAACCGGTCCGCCAGCCACTTCCAGTCGAAGGTGCCGGTGAACATCGACGCGACGTCGGGAACCATCTTGGTCGCGTTCACCATCGCCAACCACAACGGCAGGAAGCCGACGCCGAGCGCGCCGCCGGGCGCCACGATGTCGCGGGTCAGGTCGCCGCCGGGAACGAGCGGGAAGATCGCCTTCAGCGGCGCCGGGTTCTTGTTCGCCGCGTAGATCTGGTTGATCGCCGAGTACGACATGCCGGTCATGCCGACCTTGCCGTTGGAGAACCGCTGCTTGGACGCCCAGTCGATGACCTCGAGGGTGTCCTGCTGCTCACGGCGCTGGAACACGTCCCACTTGCCCTGAGAGAAGCCGGTGCCGCGGACGTCGACGACGACAAAGCTGTAGCCGGCCTGCACGAGCGACTTGTCGACGGTGAACGTGCGGAACGCCCCGCCGTTCTGGCCGTTGAGGATGTCCCCGAAGCCCTCGATCGGCGTGCCGGTCAGATTGATCATGTTGATGATCTGCTCGGTGATCGGAGCGAGGATCGGGTGCTGCAAGGTCTCGGCGGCGATCGTCGAGACCAGCTTGGTGTAGGGCGTGAGGTTCACGATCGTCGGCGTCTTCGTCGCCGCTGGGCGCCCAGCCGCGTCTGCGGGCCGGTAGACGTTGGACTTGAGGATCGTGCCGTCGCTCATCCGGATCGGGACATCCCAATCGATGTGCACACCGGGGTAGTGCTGCGGCCCGAGCGCGGTGCGCGTCCACGCCTTGCCCGCGGCACCGCCGCTGGGTCCGACGGGAATCGCAGCGCCCGCCGTCGCGACCGGCGCCAGCATGGCGCCGATGGCGCAGGCGGTAATTACCAACAAACGTTTCCTCATTGAGAGGCTCCTGTTCCCCAACATCACAGTTGATCCGACGCCTGCGGGTCGTCAGATCACCCCGACCGCGAGTACGTCACGCGCCTTAATGTGAGGGAGGTTACTCACAGGCAACGTTAAGAATCAAACCACAGTCACAAATCGATCTCACAGGAGTCACGAAGCTCGGGACCATCGTCGGAGTCGAGTTCCGGGCATCACGCCTAATTCGCCGTCACATCCATCGGATAGGTAGACAGCAGCGGTAGCGGCCAAGGCTGTCGCCGCAGCACCGACGCCCAGAGGTCCATCCCGGCCGGCGCCAGCACATCGTCGGCCATCGCCGAGGCGACCAACCAGCTGTCTTCACCCAACTCGTCGTCGAGCTGGCCCGGCCCCCACCCGGCATAACCAGCCATGATGCGCACCCCGACCAACAGCGGCGCCACCTCGTCGGGGTCCGTATCGAGGTCGACCAGGACGACGCGGCCGCTCACCGTCATCAC
>CAZVVS010000244.1:0-7513 GCA_964630585.1 uncultured Gordonia sp. | reverse complement strand
CGGTCACCGCCCCCGCGGTGACCAACGCGGCGCTCGACGCCAACACCGGCACCTTGGCAGGCACCATCACCGACGACCCCTCCGGCACCCCGATCGCGGGAGCCTGGGTGGTCGCCATCGGCCCCACCGGAAACATCGTCGGTGGGGCGGTCACCGACCCGAACGGCACCTACACCCTCGCCGGGCTGGCACCAGGCACCTATCGGGCCACCTTCGTGGATCCCAACGGGGGGCGCACCCAGGAGTACTACAACAACAGCCCCGACTACGCCGGAGCCACCCCCATCAACATCACCGCCGCCAACACCACCACCATCAACGCCAACCTCCACCACCCGTAGCCATCGGCGAACCGGCCAGACCGAGACGACGGCTACGGCTCGAAACAGGCCCGGCTACGAGCGTCCCGGCCGCGCCAACGGGTCGCTCGTAGCCGGGGGCGGTCGGTGACTGCCCGGACCAGCACTGGGATGCCACATCGAATGTGACGCCGTGCAATCCGGTGCCGTCAGTCCGAAGTTCGGGGTGGCCGTCGGTGAGGTGGCGGGCCAGAGCTGTCCGCTGTGGTCATATGCCTCGCTGGGTGATTGCCGAGCGTGGAGTAGTCTCGCCCCACAAGAGCGGCCTGAGGAGATGGGGCGGATGGTGGGACGGCTGGTTGTCGGACTTGTTGCACTACTACTGGTGGTGCTTGCGGGCGCGCCCGACTTGGCTTTTGCAGCGAAGCCGACCTCGACGCCACGCTCGCAAGCCCGATCGCCATCGACCAGCGCACCTCCCGAACTTGTCGGGTCCCACGACGATCCAGCGAGTGCGGCAGTTCCGTCGGGAGACCTTTCCGCTGAAGGTAGTTCTGCTGAGGTCGGCTCCTACACCAACTCAGCCATTGCCGACAAAGCATTGACCTACTGGTCGGGAAGCAACGCCAGCGGACACCGCGCCGCAGGAGCAAGAGCATGCCAAGACGCACAGAAACCCGGCGACTCCGGTGGGCAGTGCCGGGCATTCGTCAACTGCGTCGTTTGGATGGTGAGCGAACACGCGCAGAACCTAGGAGGATCCGACTACTTCCAGTCGTTTCTCAACGCCGGTGGCACTCGTATCACCGATGTGAATGCCCTCGCGAAGGGCGACATCGTTCAATACGGCCAAGGTGGCCACACCACGATCATCGTGGGCAGGGTCAGTCCCGGGCAGTTCATGGTCGTCGACTCGAACCACTGGAGCAACGACGAGACCGTGGGCTACTACCAACGAGCAATCACTCTTTCGAACGAGGTTCGTGCCTACCGCATGGGCACCACCCCGGCGCCGTACCAGCCAGCCACGGTGGATCCCCGATGGGTCGCGCAGGGTGGATACGCGACTGATGTCGCAATGGCACGCATCACTGGCGGTTGGGAGATGTTCCACATCGGACGGAACAACGTCATCTACCGCAAGAAGCTCCAGAACGGGGTGACCACGGCATGGTCGGCCATCAGCGGACCCCGAGCGAAACGGATCGCTACTGCGACCTCCGGTGATGGACGAGTAGAACTCTTCTACATCGGCATGAACAACGCCATCTATCACCACTGGGAGAGCAGCCCAGGTGGGGACATCTCACGCTGGGAATCCCTCGGCGGCGTCGCCTCCGAGATCGCCGCGGCTCGCTCCGGCAACAACTGGGAGGTCTTCCATATAGGGACCGACCGGGCCATCTACCGCGCCACCCAGGCGAACCACACTTGGCAGAGGTTGCCAGGCACGATCGCTCTGGGCCTCGCAGCAGCGACCTCCCGGGACGGCCGCGTCGAGTTGTTCCACATCGCCACCGGCCGCAACGTGATGCACGCATGGCAAACCGCCCCCGGGTCAGGGTTCGTCGGCACCGGCGGAGCGAACACCTGGCAGGACCTCGGTGGCGTCACCTACGCCATCGGAGCCTCATCGGTCGGCAACGGCGAGTACGAGATCTACGCCGTGGGCAACAGCAACAGGCTCTACCGCCAGGCACCTTGGAGCCAAACCAACGGCTGGCAGCGCCTCGTCGGCAGCGGCAGCCGAATCACAGCAGCGATGAACCCCGACGGCAGAGTCGAAGTCCTCCACATCGGCACCGGCAACGCTATGTACCACGCCTGGGAGAAACGAGTTGGCTGGTTCTGAGCGGACATCGTGGTGAACCGGCGGGTTGTGGACGACTCTGATGGCTGATCATCGCCGTCGGGCCACTATCTCGGTCGTGGCCGTGGTGTTGACCATCGCGCTCACGGCTGGGACTGCTGAAGCGATCCCAGCCTCGCCTGATTCCACAGGCGCACAGTCCGTCCTGTCGCCACCGGCGGGGAGAGCACCCGAGACCCTGGAGCGGGTCAGCCCAGGGCGGGTGCCCGCGGTGCCGGGTCAGGTTCTCGGTCCGGCCACTACCCCGGTTGGGCTGCCAGTCGCTGAACGTGTCGCGCCGACCGGGGCCACGCCACCCATCGAAACAACGCCGCCCGTCGCAGCGACGGTCCCGGTCGAGGTCGCCCCGCCGGTCGAGGCCCCGGAGCCCACCGAAGTCACCGCCCCGGTGGAGGGCGCCCCGCCCGGCGAGGCCCCGGCGCCCGTCGACATCGCACCACCGGCAGAGACCACGGCCTCCGACGATCCTGCCCCGCCGGTGGCCGAGTCCGCCGTTCAGGGGGTTTCGGGGACGGTGACCGAGACCGGGTCCGGTGCCCCCGTACCTGGGGTGTTCCTCGCAGTGCTGCGTTCGTCGGACTACACGGTTGCCGGGGGCGCGGTGGCGGACGGGTCGGGGAACTACTCGGCGCCGGTCGGGGCCGGGTCCTACTACGTGTACGCGATCGACCCGACCGGCGGCCACACCTCCGGGTTCTTCGGGGCGCCCACCCTGGTCACGGTGACCCCAGGCGCCACCGCCGACGCCGACCCGACCATGGCCCCCACCCGGGGTTCGATCACCGCCACCGTCACCGAGACCGGCACCGGCACCCCGATCGGTGGCGTGTGGGGCCTGTCCCTGTCAGCCTCCGCGGCCAACCCCGGCGCCACCGAACTGGCCGTCGTCGCCGACGGGACGGGCCAGTTGACGTTGCCGGGACTCACGCAGACCAACCACTACGTCGGGTTCGTGGACCCCGCAGGCGGCCACCAGACCCGGTTCTTCCCGAACTCACCGGACGTACCCGGCGCGACCCCGGTGGCGGTCACCGCCGGGGCCGCCACCGCAGCGAACGCGTCGCTACCCGCCCAGACGCTCGTGGGCACCGGGGCGGCCATCACGGGTACCGTCACCGAGCAAGGCACCGACGACCCGTTGACGAACGCGAGGGTGTTCGCCCTGCGGGCCGCGGACTACCAGATCGTGCGGGCCGCGACCACCAACACGTCCGGCCACTACACCCTCGACCTCACGCCGGGGGCCTACAAGCTGGCGTTCCTCGACGCCGACGGCCGCCACCACCTCGAGTGGTACGACAACCAGCCCGCCGCCGGTCTCGCCTCGGCGGTGTCGGTGACCGCCCCAGGCACCGCCGACGCCGCGTTGAACCCGAGCACCGCCACCATGGCAGGCACCGTCACCGACGAAACCTCCGGTGACCCCATCGCCCACGCCTGGGTGATCGCCATCGGCGACCAAGGCGTAGCTGGAGGGACCACCACCGCCGCCGACGGCACCTACACCATCTCGGGCCTGCCGCCGGGCACCTACCGGGCCGCTTTCATCGACCCCACCGGCGGTCGCACCATGGAGTACTACGACGGAGCCCCATCGTTCCCCGGGGCCACCCCCATCGCGCTCACCACCGCCACCGCCACCGTCGACGCCACCCTCGGCTACCCCCCACCCGGCGCCCACTGCGGTCCCGTCACCACCCACGAGACCTGGGGGCCAGGCGTCCACCAGATCACCTGCCCCGTCCAAATCGAAGCTGGCGGCTCGGTGGTGTTGGCGGCGGGAGCCGCAGTCCAGACGCAGTCGTCCGCCTATCTGGAGGTCCGCGGCAGTCTCGTGGTTGCGGGTACTGCGGAAGCGCCGGTGACGGTTTCGGGGGTCAGTCTGACGGTCTCCTGGGGGGGTTCGCTGTCGGTGACCCACGCGATCGTGTCGAACGCAAACGTGACCGCGGAGAGTCCGTCGGCTCCAGTGGTGGTCACCGACTCGGTGTTTTCGGGATCTCGCTACGGGGCGGTGGCGGTCAGCTCATCGGCTCAGCCGGTGTCGATCCTGCGCAACACGATCTTGAATTCGACCGGGGTCGGGATCTCGGTGTCCGCGACGGGCTCAGCGACAGTCGATGTTGCGGACAACCAGGTGACCAACGTCTCGTCGACAGGCAGCTACGGCCCCTACAAGGGCAGAGGCGTGTACGTGCTTGCCGATCCAGAGGGCGGCGCGATCACCCCTCGGGTCGAGGGCAACTCCGTGACCGGCGCTGCCGCCGAGGCGGTCATGGTTGTCGCGAACCAGTTGGCCGCGTCCTCGTTGGAGGACAACACCGGCTCAGGCAACGGCCAGAACGTCTTGGGCTTGGCCGGTCACCTCGTCGAGGATCTGACCTACCCCCGTCCGGGTCTCGATGTCGGCGTCATCAGCGCGAACCAGCGGAGCCAATCGCTCATCGTGGACGACGGTGTCACCTTCACCCTGAACCAAGGCTCCACCTTGACCGGTCTGGCCAGGGACTGGTGCTTCAACTGCAGCGACGAAGGCAAGCCCTACGTCGTAGTCAATGGGAGCAATAGAGCATTGGTGGTTGCGGGTACTGCGGAAGCGCCGGTGAGGATCTCGGGGGTCAGTCTGTCGGTCTCCTGGGGGGGTTCGCTGTCGGTGACCCACGCGATCGTGTCGAACGCAAACGTGACCGCGGAGAGTCCGTCGGCTCCAGTGGTGGTCACCGACTCGGTGTTTTCGGGATCTCGCTACGGGGCGGTGGCGGTCAGCTCATCGGCTCAGCCGGTGTCGATCCTGCGCAACACGATCTTGAATTCGACCGGGGTCGGGATCTCGGTGTCCGCGACGGGCTCAGCGACAGTCGATGTTGCGGACAACCAGGTGACCAACGTCTCGTCGACAGGCAGCTACGGCCCCTACAAGGGCAGAGGCGTGTACGTGCTTGCCGATCCAGAGGGCGGCGCGATCACCCCTCGGGTCGAGGGCAACTCCGTGACCGGCGCTGCCGCCGAGGCGGTCATGGTTGTCGCGAACCAGTTGGCCGCGTCCTCGTTGGAGGACAACACCGGCTCAGGCAACGGCCAGAACGTCTTGGGCTTGGCCGGTCACCTCGTCGAGGATCTGACCTACCCCCGTCCGGGTCTCGATGTCGGCGTCATCAGCGCGAACCAGCGGAGCCAATCGCTCATCGTGGACGACGGTGTCACCTTCACCCTGAACCAAGGCTCCACCTTGACCGGTCTGACCCAGGACTGGTGCTTCTACTGCAGCGACCTCGGCAAGCCCTACGTCGAGGTCAACGGCCGCCTGCAGGCTACAGCGACACCCTCGGATCCCGTTCGGATTCGATACGTGAACATCGCGGCGAACACTGGATCCGAGATCAGTCTGGATCAAGTTGACATCAAGTATGCATCTACGGCCCTCTGGGTCGCCGATGGGGCGCGTGCAACCGTGCACGGCTCGATAACAGACTCAACAATCGGAATTTCCGCCTCAACCTGGGTTGACGCAACCAATGTGAATTGGGGTGATCCGTCTGGCCCATCGCCAATCGGGTCGGGAACGTCGATATCGGGTGGCGGCGTGTTCGTCGTGCCGTGGGTCGGCTACCAAGTTCCTCAGTTACCCCCCGCAGGCCCGCCCGCCGCCCCACCGAGTGATTCCACATGCCGTGATTTCATGTTCATTGGGGCGCGAGGCTCCGGCGAACCTCCCCAAGGCGATCCTCCCTACTACAACGGGGACGGGGATGCCTTGGGCGACCGAACCAACGGGGCGTACGTTGGCTTCCAGGAGCGCATGCACCAATTGCACCCGGATCAGACGATCCAGCCGTACGGTCTGCGCTATAGAGCACTGGGCATCCTATTCAACCCCATCAACTTCGGTGTCGACGACTACATCTACAGCATCTACGGTGGTGTCAGCAGCTTGGTGTCCCTAATCGAGAACACTCACTCCAGATGCGGTTCGCAGACAAGGTTCATCTTGTCTGGGTTCTCCCAGGGTGCACTGGTAGTGAACCGCGCTCTCGCGTATCTTGAGACTAATCAACCATCGCTGTTGAGTTCATCGGTCATCGCTGGTGTCATTCTTATTGCGGATCCAGCGAAGATCTCGGGTGGACAAGAAACCTTGTGGGAGGCAGCGAACACCGCAGCGCGCCCATCCGTCAGCCAAGCGGAGGGTATCTGGACGCTCTTACGTCATGCCCCAGGCTTCACTGAGTGGGGACCGTTGCCTTCGGCCGTGACCGACCGCACGATTGCGATCTGCCACGACAACGACATTGTCTGTGCGCCTGGCTTCGGGTCGTCGGGGACTGCCCACGGTAACTACAACCAACAAGAGCTTGGGTCACTCGGTACGTGGATGGCGAACCACATCGGCTAGCGGCACCTGAATCGCGGGCGATGGCCTCGACGAAGAACTGGAGCACGGAGCGGGGTGCGTCGCGCCTCAACCCCAACACGAACGAAGCCAGCGACATCTTCGATGTCAGCGGGAACGAGGACCCTGGCGGAAGTCTCGATGATCGGGGGAAGTCTGGATCTCCATTGGCAGCGCCACCCTGACTCGGGTCAGCCCGTGAGACGCGACTCGATAATCGAGCCGGTGTCAGTGGATGACACCAGGGTCCCCGTGCTCTAGCAGCGACTAGACAGGGACAAGTCCACATGAGGTCTGACTTCCGCTAACGCTCACTTATCGGAACTCAGAGCAAGGCCCCCGACGCAGCCCTCGCCACCGTCGTCGAACCGCAGCTTCCGACACGGCTCAGTGACCTCGTCGATCAAGCCCGTGCCTACAAGGCCGCCACCAGGTCCGACCGAACCCGCGCCGCCTACGACTCCGACTGGGCCGACTTCAGCGCCTGGACCACCGAGCACGGGCTCGACGCTCTCCCGGCGGATCCGGCGGTGGTGGCGCTCTACCTGACCGAGCGGGCCGACACGCTGGCCGCCTCGACGTTGAACCGGCGGATGGCGGCCATCTCGGTCCGTCACCAGGAGCACGGCCTCGACTCCCCCACCCACCACCCCGACGTGCGGGCCGTGCTCACCGGCATCCGCCGCACGACCGGCACCGCCCAACGCCAGGTGTCCCCAGCGTCGATCGGGGAGATCCGCCGCATGATCGCCCACCTCCCCGACACCACCATCGGCCTCCGTGACAAGGCTCTGCTCCTCGTCGGGTTCTCGGGGGCGCTTCGCCGGTCCGAACTCGTCGCCCTCAACGCCGGGGACCTCAAGGCACGAGACGAAGGCATCCGGGTCACCCTCCGCCGATCCAAGACCGACCAGGAGCGCAAAGGCCGCGAAGTCGCCCTCCCCTACGGCACCG
>CAZVVS010000243.1:0-7519 GCA_964630585.1 uncultured Gordonia sp. | reverse complement strand
CAGACCCTGGTCGGAATCCAATAGCCCGAGCCTCCATCAGACCCAGTGCGATTCACTCCCTACAGGGGGATGTTCTTGTGCCGTCCTCGGCGTGCGGGAGCTGCGGCGATGGCAGCGGCCAGACGGCTGCGGGTGGTCGCGGGATCAATGATCTCGTCGACGACGCCGATCGACTGGGCGCGGCCCACACCACCGGCAATCGCCTCGTGCTCGGCGGCCAGACGGTCGTGCAGGTCCTCACGCTCGTCGTCGGTGGCGGCGGCCAGCGCCTTCTTGTGGAGGATGCCGACGGCGGCCTTGGCGCCCATCACGGCGACCTCCGACCCCGGCCAGGCGAACACCGCCGTGGCACCGAGGGCGCGCGAGTTCATTGCGATGTAGGCACCGCCGTAGATCTTGCGCGTCACCAGGGTTACCCGCGGGACACTGCACTCGGCGAACGCGTGGAGCAGCTTTGCGCCCCGACGCACCACACCGTCCCACTCCTGGCCGACGCCGGGCAGGTAGCCGGGGACGTCGGTGAGGACGACGAGTGGGATGCCGAACGCATCGCAGAGGCGGACGAACCGCGAGGCCTTCTCAGCGCTCAGTGAGTTCAGGCAGCCGCCCATGCGCAGGGGGTTGTTGGCGATGACGCCGACGCTGCGGCCGGCGAGTCGGCCGAAGCCGATGACGATGTTGGGTGCCCACTTGGCCTGGAGCTCCTCGAACGAGGAGATCTCGTTGCCATCGATGTCGTACTCGGTGTCGAGGAGGTGCGCCACGATCGGGTGCACGTCGTAGGCGCGGCGGTTGGACTCGGGGAGCAGAGCTTGCAGGTCGGTGTCGCCGGCGCGGGCGGCATCGGCGTCGACGCTGCCCTGCTTGGCGAAGGTCGAGACGAGGCGGCGGGCGCGCCACAGCGCGTCGGGTTCGGAATCGGCGGTGATGTGGCAGACGCCGGACTTCTTGCCGTGTGTATGCGGGCCGCCGAGCGTTTCCATGTCGACGTCCTCGCCGGTGACGCTGCGCACGACGTCGGGTCCGGTGACGACGACCCGGCCTGCTGGCGCCATGATGACGACGTCGGTGAGGGCGGGGCCGTAAGCGGCGCCGCCGGCGGCGAAGCCGACGACGACCGAGATCTGGGGGATGTATCCCGACGCGCGGACCATGGCTTCAAAGATGAGGCCGACTGCGTGCAGGGCTTCGACGCCTTCGGCGAGCCGGGCGCCGCCGGAGTGCCAAATGCCGACGACCGGTGCCTGCTCGGCGATCGCGGTGTCGATGGCGTCGACGATGTGGGCACAACCAACCACTCCCATGGCACCGCCCATCACGGTGCCATCGGTGCAGTAGGCCACGGTGGTAACGCCGTTGACCGATCCGACGGCGGTCTGTACCCCAGAGCGGTCCCTGGGGTGCAGGAGCCGCATCGTGCCCTCGTCGAAGAAGTTGGTCAAGCGAAGCAGCGGGTCACGCGGATCCGCTGATCCCTCATGGCTGATGATGGGAGCCAGGGTTGTCATCGCTTCCTCCTTGCGTCGTGGCAGTCGGGTCGAGTCACTGCAGTCGGAGTGGCTGGTTGTGCGTCACATTCGGTTAGTAGCGTCCGATCGCGATGGCCACGTTGTGGCCGCCGAAGCCGAACGAGTTGTTGAGTGCGTACTCGTAGTTGCCTTCGCGGGGTTTGCCCGCGACGACGTCGATGTCACCGCACTCGGGATCGAGATTCTCCAGATTGAGGGTCGGCGGGATAACGCCTTCCTCAACCGCCTTCATCGTCAGCACCGACTCGAGAGCGCCGACGGCGCCGATCGAGTGGCCCAGCGCCGACTTGGGCGCATAGATCGCCGCATGGTTGCCGACCGCCGCCTGGATGCCTGCCGCCTCGGCGGTATCACCGATGGGCGTCGACGTGGCATGGGCGTTGATGTGGCTGATGTCCTTGGGAGTCAGCCCGGCGGTCTGGATCGCCCGGGCCATGGCCCGCGAATTGCCCTGACCGCTGGGGTCGGGGGCAACCAGGTGGAATCCGTCGGAGGTGATGCCGGCACCGAGGACACGGGCGTGGATGTGCGCCCCTCGTGCCTTCGCGTGCTCCTCGCGCTCGAGGATCAGCATCGCGGCCGCCTCGCCGAAGACGAAGCCGTCGCGATCCTTGTCGAACGGGCGCGAGGCGCCCGCCGGATCATCGTTGCGCGTGCTCATGGCGCGCATCATCGTGAACGCCGCGATCGGAATCGCGTCGATGTAGCCCTCCACGCCACCGCAGACGACCATGTCAGCGTCGCCCAGGATGATGTGGCGCCACGCATGCGCAATCGCCTCGGCGCCCGACGAGCACGCCGAGACCGGGGTGATCACACCGGCGCGCGCGCCGATATTGAGGCCGACGACGCCGGCGGGGCCGTTGGGCATCGACATCTGGACGGCGAGCGGTGACACCTTGCGGTAGTTCATCGACTCTTCCATCGCAGCCCAGTTGTCGATCATGGCGTCGCCGCCACCCTGACCGGTGCCGAGCACGACGGCGAGCCGTTCGGGATCGACCTCGGGCTCACCGGCCTGCGCCCACAGGCGCTTGCTCATGACGTGGGCGACCCGCTCGACGTAGGCCATGCGGCGTGCTTCGACGCGCGTGACCTCCTCGGCCGGGTCTTCGAGCAGCTTGCCGCCGATCCGGCAGGGGAGCTCGCCGTACTTGGTGACGAAGTCACCGGTGAGCTCCCGGATGCCGGACTGACCGTCGAGCAGCCCCTTCCACGTCGAATCAAGATCGACGCCGAGCGAGGTGGTGGCCGCCATAGACGTCACCACCACGCTGGGAAAGTTACCTCCCAGCGTGGAGTACTCGCGGAGCGACGCGGTCACGCGTCCTTGCCCTCGGCGACGCTCGCGGCGATAGCAGCAGCAGCCTCGGGGTTCTCTTCCTCGAGCTTCTGGATGTAGGAAACAGCGTCACCAACGGTGCGCAGGCCGGCGAGGTCCTCGTCGGGCACCTTCACGCCGTACTTGTCCTCGATCTGAACGGCGATCTCGACCAGCGACAGCGAGTCGATGTCCAGGTCGTCGACGAAGGACTTGTCGATCGTCACCTCGGACGGATCGATCCCGGTCACTTCCTCGATGATCTCGGCGATACCGGCGATGAGTTCTTCCTGAGTGGCAGCCACGATGTGGTTCCCTTCTATCTACGTCGTTGTCGTTGTTCTACCGGAGGCAGCCATGGTGACTGCTTGGACACTCGTGGGAGTTCCGGTTATCCAAGTTCTTTGAGGTCGGCCAGGTTGTGCGGCTTATCCAGGCCCAGGTTGGGCGTGCCCTTGAGTTCGCGCTTGGCGATGCCGACGAGGATGCCCGCGGGCGGCAGTTCGGCGATCGCCGTGGTCCCGGCGTCGCGCATCGTGACCGAGCACAGGTCCCAACGCACCGGCCGGGTCACCTGCGCGACCAGTTTGGCCAGAGCATCGGCCCCGTCGGTCACCGGCTTGCCGTCGGAGTTCGACAGCAGGGTGAAGGTGGGGTCGGACGGGGTGATCTGGGTGGCGGCCTGGGCGACCGCCTCCTGGGCGGGTTCCATGAACGCGGTGTGGAAGGCGCCGGCGACGGGGATCTTGCGCACGCGGGCCTTCTCCGGCGGGTTGGCGACGAGTTCGTCGATGGCTTCGACTTTGCCCGCCGCCACGATCTGCCCGACGGCGTTGCGGTTGGCCGGCACGAGCTCGAGTTCGCCGAGGCGGGCGAGGACCTCGTCCTCATTGCCGCCGAGGACCGCAGCCATCGTCGTCGGCTCCAAGGCGCAGGCCCGGGCCATCTCGGCGCCGCGGATCGCGGCGAGGGTGACTGCCTCGTCGGGGGTGATCACACCGGCGATGGCCGCAGCTGCGAGCTCGCCGACGGAGTGCCCGGCGATGATGGTGTCGGCGGGGAGTTCGTACTGCTTGACCAGCTCGTCATAGGCGAGGAGTGCGGATGCCACGACCAACGGTTGGGTGTTCGCCGTATCGGTGATCTCCTCGACCTCCGCGGTGGTCCCGAGGCGCTCGAGGTCCAGCCCGGTCAGCTTGGACCAGGTCGCGAGCTGATCGCGCGCACCGGGCAGCTCGAGCCAGTCGGCGAGCATCCCAGGCTTTTGTGAGCCCTGTCCGGGCGCGAGCAATGTAAGCACCTTGTTAGGGAACACCCTGAGCAGGGCGTTTGACGGTGTCGGTGCGAATGAACCTTTACAGTTCAATTTGTAGGATTCCTACAAAGACACCCCGCGCCGTGCCGCGTATGAGGCGGTCTCGTTATCTGTTATCGAATCGAGTCCAAACCGGCTCAACCTGGGAGAACGCTAAGAGCGGTGTGTCACACGTGTTACTGGTGTGACAGATGATCACGTTTTGTTTCGGTAGTGAGTCAATCTGCCCACGGTCGTGGCGACCCTCAGAACATAGGCATCTCGAGGGTTAGTTGGGTCACGTCCGGTGATTTCGGTGATTCGTTTTAGTCGATATCGGACAGTATTCGGGTGGACGAACAGTGTCCGTGCGCAGGATTCGACGGAACCGCCGGCGTCCAGGTAGGCCTCGAGCGTCGCGGTGAGGACCGATCCGGCGTCGCTCAAGGGCTTGGTGAGCGTCGCGGTCAAAGTCGCCGCGGCTGTCGGATCGCCGGCGAGGGCACGTTCGGGCAGGAGTTCCAGACTGTGGACCGGCCGAGGAGCTCCGGGCCAGCCGACCACGGCCTCCATACCCGCCATGGCCTCGGCGGCACTGGCATGCGCGCTCTCCAGGTCGGGCATCGTCGGCCCGATCACGACCGGGCCGGCGGCGAAGTTGTCCAGCAGCTCGGCCAGGAACGGTTCGGTGACCGAGATCTTCCCGCTGACGATCGCGACCAGCATCGAGCCCTGGACCACCGAGAGCGCGGCCCGGTCGTGGGCCACGGCGGTGTTGTGGATCGTCAACGGCACCGACACGTTCTGCTCGGGCGGCGGGGTCCCGACGATCACCGTCGCCATCGCATCGGAATCCCAGTTCAGCGCCGCGGCCCGCGACATCAGCTGGGGACTGGTGTCGCCGCGGACCACCCCGTCGACGACCAGCGCCTCAAGACGGGAGTCCCACGCGCCGCGGGACTCGGCCGCCGACGCGTAGATGGTCGCGGCCGCGAAGCCGATCTCGCGGCCGTAGCGCAATACCGACTCGGTGAGTGCCCGTAGCTGTTCGTCGTTGCGGGCGAGCAGCGGCAACCACTTCTCGAAGAACTCCATCGCCGCGCGGACCATCTCCACGGTCTGCAACAGCGAGATGCGCCGGGCCAGGTCCTGCGGCACCACCTGGAAGGCTGCCACGGTGAAATTGACGTTGCCCTCGGGGTCCTGGATCCATTCGGCGAAATTGACGACTGCGCTCTGGACCACCAATTGCACCGAGGCGCGCTGTGCAGCGTCGAGTTCGGAGAAGTACGGCAATTGCTCGGACATGGCGTGCACGGCCTCGGTCGCCAGCCGGCCGCTGTACTGCTTGACCCGGCGCAGCAACGTGTCGGGCAGCGCGTCATGCACGTTGGCCGGAGCCGGGACGTGTGCACCACGTTCGCCGAACACGTCTCCGATCGCATCCATGGGGACAGTCTATGGGTGGGCCAGCTACGCCACGCCGGGGTCGCTCGTCTGCTCCGGTGCCGCGTTCACGTCGTCGATCCGGTATTGCTGCGCAGCCTGTGCGGCGACCGACCGGTCGACCTTGCCATCACGCGACAGCGCTAGCAGTGCCCCCACGACGATCGACTCGGCGTCGATGTTGAAGACCCGACGGGCCGCTGGACGGGTGTCGGAGAAGCCGAAACCGTCGGTGCCCAGGGTGAGGTATGTACCCGGGACGTAGGCCCGGATCTGCTCCTGCACGCCCCGCTGGAAGTCGCTCACCGCGACGGTGGCATCGGAGTTGAGGACCGAGGCCACAAACGGCACCTCCTCGGCGGATCCGGGTGAGAGCAGGGCGGCGCGGTCGGCGCGGATGCCGTCGCGCGCCAGCTCCGACCACGAGGTCACCGAATACACCGTCGCCGCGACGCCCCAGTCCGCGGCAAGCATCTCCTGCGCGCGCAAGGCGTCGGGCATCATCACGCCCGACACCAGGATGTTGGCGGTCGGCGCGCCGGCCAGCTCGGGCGCGGGGGAGTAACGGTAGATCCCGCGCAACAGGGCGTCGACGTCGAGGTCGTCGGGCGCTGCGGGCTGGTGGAACGGCTCGTTGTAGACCGTGATGTAGAAGAAGACGTTCTCCGAGCCCTCCCCGTACATCCGCGCCAACCCGCTGTCGATGATGTGGGCCAGCTCGTAAGCAAACGCCGGGTCGTAGATGACGGCCGCCGGGTTGCTGGACGCGAGGAGCGGCGAATGGCCGTCGGCGTGCTGCAGGCCCTCGCCGGTCAGTGTGGTTCGCCCGGCGGTCGCGCCGATGACGAAACCTCGGGTCATCTGGTCGGCTGCGGCCCAGAAGCTGTCGCCGGTGCGCTGGAATCCGAACATCGAATAGAAGATGTAGAGCGGGATCATCGGCTCGTCGTGCGTCGAATACGCCGTCCCGACGGCGGTGAAGGTGGCCGTCGACCCGGCCTCGTTGATGCCTTCGTGCAGGATCTGGCCGGCCTGGCTCTCCTTGTAGGCGAGCATGAGCTCCGCGTCGACCGCGGTGTAGAGCTGCCCGTGGCGGTTGTAGATCTTCAGCGACGGGAACCACGAGTCCATGCCGAACGTGCGCGCCTCGTCGGGGATGATCGGCACGATCCGACTGCCGATCTCCGGGTCGCGCAGCAATTCTTTGAAGATGCGGACCAGGGCCATCGTGGTGGCCACCTGCTGGCGGCCCGATCCCTTGTCGACCGCTTTGATCGCCGGTGCGGTGTCGGGGTGCAGCGGTCGCGACCCACGACGACGGGACGGGACGAATCCGCCGAGAGTGCGGCGGCGGTCCAACATGTACTGGACCTCCGGCGAGTCGGGGCCGGGGTTGTAATACGGCGGCAGATAGGGATCGGCTTCGAGTTGGGCGTCGGTGAACGGCACTCGCAGCGTGTCGCGCAGGGCGATGAGGTCGTCGATCGCGAGCTTCTTCATCTGGTGGGTCGCGTTGCGTCCCTCGAAGTGCTTGCCCAGTGTGTAGCCCTTGATGGTCTTGGCAAGGATCACCGTCGGCTGGCCCTTGTGCGCCATCGCGGCGGTGTAGGCGGCGAACAGCTTGCGGTAGTCGTGGCCGCCGCGCTTGAGGTTCCAGATCTCGGAGTCGCTGAGGTCTTTGACGAGTTCCTTGGTGCGGGGGTCCCGGTTGAAGAAGTGCTCGCGGACGAAGGCGCCGTCGTTGGCCCGATAGGTCTGGTAGTCGCCGTCGGGGGTCGAGTTCATCAGGTTGACCAGCGCGCCGTCGCGGTCGGCGTGCAGCAGTGCGTCCCACTCGCGGCCCCACACGACCTTGACGACATTCCAGCCGGCGCCGCGGAAGAACGACTCGAGCTCCTGGATGATCTTCCCGTTGCCGCGCACCGGTCC
>CAZVVS010000242.1:0-7532 GCA_964630585.1 uncultured Gordonia sp. | reverse complement strand
CTGATACCGATAAGCTTCCTGTAATGGGGAGCTTCCTGCTTCGCGCGGCGGTGGCTGCGGAGCCGGATTCGGCGGAGCTCGGGCTGGAACCGGGCATTGCGTGGGCCAACGTCGGGCGAGTGCGGGAGGCCCGTGGCGAGTGGGATGCCGCGGCGCACGCCTACGCGGAGTCGGTGCAGCTTCGGCGGACGGCCCTCGAGGCCGATCCGGATGCGGCGCGATTCTCCGGCGGACTGATGTTCGGGTTGAACTGCCTGGGCCGGGTGCGGGAAGCGCAGCGTGATCAGGCCGGTGCCCGGAGAGCATTTGAGGAGTCGCTGGGTCTGGCGCGCGCGCAGATGCGGGCACACCCCGGCTCGATGACGGCACGGATGCAACTGACTGTTGCACTGAACGACGTGGGTCGGATGCACGACGCGGCCGGTGATCTGGCTGGCGCTCTGCGGCTGTTCGACGAGCAGTTGTCGATGGTGCGCGGAATGGTCGATGCCCAGCCGGGGTCAGCGGAGGTTGTCCGCCTGCTCGTCGTCGCACTGACCAGCGTGGGTGTCGTCCGCCAGTCGGACGGCGACCTCGACGGTGCCATGGAGGCGTTCGGGGAGTCGTTGGAATTGGCGCGCGAGAGGCTCGCCCGGAGCCGACGTCGATGCTGGGGCTCTTGGACGCCTATGTGGCCTGGGACAACATCGCCACCGCCCACTTTGAGCGTGGGGACACGCAGGCATCGCGGAGCGCCGCAGAAGAGGCCGTCGCCGTTGCGCGGGACCTGTACGAGACCGGGTCGGGTCGGAAGGTCGCCAGAGACAACCTCGCCAATTCGCTGGCGTTCCTGGCCGACCGGTGCGACGAGCTCGGCGATAGTGAGGCGGCGGCGCGCGCCCGGGCTGAAGGTGCGGCGGTCGAGCAGGCGTAGCTGTGTCGGGGTCCGGATGCCGATTCCCTGCCTGCGACAATGACTTTGTGATCCGTATTTTCGGGCTTTCCGTCGTCGTCTCCATCGCGGCGGTCATCGCCGCCTACTTCTACGGCGGCACGTCGCCGTTGGGGGCCGCACAGGCCGTGGTCCTGGTGCTCATCCTCGGCGTCCTGGAGATCTCGCTGTCGTTCGACAATGCGGTCATCAACGCGTCGATCCTGCGCCGGATGAGCCTGTTCTGGCAGCGGATGTTCCTCACCGTCGGCATCGTGATCGCCGTCTTCGGCATGCGTCTGGTGTTCCCGTTGCTGATCGTGTGGGCGACGACGAACCCGCGTCTCGGCCCGGTCGAGGCGATCCGCCTTGCGCTGAACCCGCCGACCGACGGTCGCCCGACCTACGAGGAGATCATTACCGCGGCCCACCCGCAGATCGCGGCGTTCGGCGGGATGTTCCTGCTGATGCTGTTCCTCGACTTCGTGCTCAGCCAGAAGGAGCGCACCTGGATCAGTTGGATCGAGAAGCCGCTCGAACGGGCCGGGCGCCTCGACCAGGCATCGACCATCTTCGCGCTGATCATCTTGGTGGCCACCGCACAGTTCCTCGCCGAGCCCGACGACCGCCACGTCGTCCTCATCGCCGGCGTCCTCGGCCTGTTGACCTACCTGGTGGTCAACGGGCTGTCGAACTACTTCCACCTCGATCCACCCGAGGACGAGCTCGACGACGACGGGGTCTCTGGGGCTTCGGGTCCGAGTGCGGCTGCGCTGGCCACCGGCAAGGCCGCGTTCATGCTGTTCCTCTACCTCGAGGTGCTCGACGCGTCGTTCTCCTTCGACGGTGTGATCGGCGCCTTCGCCATCACCGCCGACCCGATCATCATCGCGCTGGGCTTGGGCCTGATCGGTGCGATGTTCGTCCGCTCGTTGACCGTCTACATGGTGCGGCGCGGCACGCTGGACCAGTACGTGTACCTCGAGCATGGCGCGCACTGGGCGATTGGCGCCCTCGCCGCGATGCTGCTGGTGTCCATCGGCTACCACATCCCCGAGGTCGTCACCGGCCTGACGGGCGTCGTCATCATCTTCGCGTCGTTCGTGTGGAGCGTCCGGTTCCGGAAGAAGGATGCTGCGCTGGAGACAGTCGAGAGCTGAGTCGGGCCAATTGCCGCGCAGATCCAACTCCGTGAGGGGACTGCCGACACGGGCGGATGTGGGGAAGGCGCTTACGGCCGAATACCTCCCAACCGACGACGAGCATTGGCGCCAGGCGCTCGAGGTGCAGCGGAAGCTGGCGCGCACGGGCCGCCATCGGGCGGTCGGGATGGCGGACCTGCTGATAGCGGTCCACGCGGCACTCATCGGCCTGGTGCTGGTCCACTACGACGCTGACTTCGAGATCGCGGCGGAGTTCCTCGACTTCCAGCAGCGGTGGGTCGTGGAACGCGGCAGTATCTGAGCTCTGCTGTCCGTTACGCGGTTGATCATTACCACGAGAACGTCACAAACGACCGCGTTGATCACGCAGCCCGAATTTCGCAGCCCAATAGCCGCACATACCGTGCACACCGCCGCCGGGAGCGGTCGCCGACGAGCAGAGGTACGCCCCGGGAAGGCCGGTCGCGTACGGGTTCGGGCGGAATGGGTTCGCCGACAGTCGTGGGCGTGCGACGAGTTGCCGTAGGGAGTTGGCCCCCGACCCGATGTCGCCGCCGACGAAGTTCGCGTCGTGCTCGCCGATCTGCTGTGCGGTCATGACCCGCGACGCGACGATGACATCGCGGAAGCCCGGGGCACAGCGCTCCAACTCCGCGATCATCTCCTCGCCCATGTCGCGCGACGACCCGTTGGGCACGTGGCAGTACGCCCAGGCGACGTGCCGGTATGAATTGGGACCGCCCGCTCGCGACGGATCGATCCGCGTCGGCTCCCCGGCCAACAGCCACGGCCGCACCGGATGCTGCCCGCGCGCGACGGCGCTCTCCGCGTCGGCGATCTGGGCGTAGTCCTGCGCGACGTGGACGGTGGCGGTCCGCGTTGGCAGCGGTGTCCGCCACGGGATCGGTTCGGACAGTAGGAAGTCGATCTTGCAAACCCCCGGGCCGTAGCGCCACCGCTCGTAGGTGCGGCAGATGCGCGGCGGGATCCGGTCGCCCAGGATGGCGACGAGGTCGCGGATGGACGTGTCGAAGTAGTACTGCCGGGCCGGTGGAAGGTCGTCGAAGTAGTCAATGCGTCGCCCGGTCTCGACCACACCGCCGGCTGCGAGCAGACACGACACCAGCGCGTCGGCGATGGACTGCGATCCGCCGACGGCGATCGGCCAGCCGGTCACCGATGCCGGCGCCAGCAGCATCAATCCGGGCGCGCTCGACGCGGCTGTCGACAGCGGCACGATCGCATGTGCGGCGACCCCGGCGAACAGCGTGCGCGTCGCCTCCTCGTCGAAGGCGCGTGTGAACCGGTCCGCCGATTCCAGCGCGCGCAGGCCGAACCGGGCCATGAGCAGCGGGTGGCGCGGTACGCCGATCGGGCGCAGCACCTCGTCGACGAGCAGCGGCAAGTCGTCGGCAGAGACGTCGACGAGTCGCCGCCACGCCCGGGCGTCGACGCCGAGCCCCCTTGCCGTCGCATCGGGGTCGCGGAACACCGCGAGGGCGCGCTCCTCGTCGAAGACGTGCACCAGCGAGACGTCGGGCGTGGCCCAGCGAAGACCGTGCGACGCCAAGTCGAGCTCGGCGAAAGCGGGCGACACCCGGCCCAGCGGATGCACAGCCGAGCACACGTCGTGGACGACGCCGGGCTCGAAGAGTTCGGTGCTGCGCGTCCCGCCCCCGAGGGTCTCAGCGGCCTCGAGCACCAGCACGCTGCGCCCGGCGCGCGCCAACATTGCCGCGGCGGTCAATCCGTTGGGCCCCGAACCGACCACGACGGCGTCCCACCGGCCGGCGTCGGTGCGTTGCGACGACTCCACGGCGCCACTATCGCACGGTGCCGGATCGGCCACTATTGCGAATGCAACAGCTAGATTGGATCCATGCTCCACGCGCGTTTGATCCTTCGACAGTTCGCTGCGGCGACCGTCCTGTTCGCGTCGCTGTCGATCGGCATGATCGCAGCCGGCACGGCCCGCGCCGAGCCGCCGATGACACTGCCCGAGCAACTGCAGATCCACGACCCCGCCGGGGTCATCAACGCCGCAGAACGCACCAAGCTGCAGCGCGCGATCGACCGTCTCTACAACGAGCGCGGGCTGAGCCTGTGGGTCGTCTACGTGAAGACCTTCGACAACCGCACCGCCGCCGACTGGGCCAACCAGGTCATCACGGCCAGCGAGTTCACCGACCGCGACGTGCTGCTCGCCGTCGCCACCGACGCGCGACGGTACTACCTCTCGGCCCCCGAAGGACTGGGCCAGGACAGGGTCAATTCGATTGCCGCGAAGAACGTCGAGCCGAACCTGAAGAAGGGTGAGTGGGCGCAGGCGGGAATCGCCGCCGCCAGCGGGATCGACCGGGCGTTGGACGGGTCGAACACGCTCACGTACGTGGCTGCCGGAGTCGGCGGCACCGCAGCCGTCGTCGGCGGCGGGGCCTATCTGTACTCGCGGCGCCGGCGCCAGCATGAAGCAGAAGAGCGACTCGACTCGCTGCGCAACGCATCCGACGAACTCACCGTCGACCAGCTGTCCACCCAGTCGATCGAGGTGCTCGACGACTGGTCCAAGGAGATCCTCACCGACACCGACAACGCCGTGCGGACCAGCACCGACGAGCTCGCGCTGGCCGTCGACGAGTTCGGCGAGCAGGAGACCGCTCCGTTCCGCAAGGCCGTCGAAGCGGCGCAGAGGGGGATCGCCGATTCGTTCGTGCTGCGCCAGCGCCTTGACGATGCGATCACCGAGACCGCCGATGAGCGGCGGTCGATGCTCGTGCAGATCATCACCACCTGCCACGACGTCGACGGTGAGCTCGACCGTCAGGTCCGGGCCTTCGACGAGATGCGCAACCTGCTGCTCAACGCGCCCGAGCGACTCGACGACCTGACGCGCAGCATCGTCGACCTCAAGACGCGCACGGAGACTGCCGAGGCAACGCTGTCGCTGCTCATCGCCAAGCACGGCGAGGACCGGTTGAAATCGGTGTCGCACAACGTCGAGCTCGCGGAAAAGCAGATCGTCTTCGCCGAGGAGAACGTCGACGCGGGCCGCAGCGCCGTCGAGAAGCCCGCGGGGCGCCAGGGTGCGGCGGTCGCCGCGATCCGGGCCGCCGAGGGGGCCGTCGAACAGGCGCGACGGCTGCTCGACGCGATCGGCAATGCCGACGAATCCATCGCGACGGCGGCCACCCGGCTACCCGCGCTGATCGACGAGGTGAAGGCCGAGATCGAGCAGGCGGGAGCGTTGGACCGCTCATCGGCGCTGGACACCGCGGTCGAGACCGCGCACATCGCGCTGCAGTACGCGGCGGCCAATGCCGACACCGATCCATTGGGATCGTTCACGACCCTCGTCGACGCCGATACCGCCCTCGACGAGGCGCTCGACAGCGGGCGCGCCGCGACCAACCTGCGCAAGCGCAACGTCGAACTGCGGGAGACGGGCACCGCGGCCGCCGCGGCAAAGGTGTCGGCCGCCCGCGACTTCATCGCGACGCGGCGCGGCGCGGTGCAGACCGAGGCGCGGACCCGGCTGGCGGAGGCCGAACGACTCCTCGCCTCGGCGCAGAAGCGTCCCGCGGGCGAGGCCGTCGAAGCCGTCGACGAAGCCCGACGCGCGGGTGCGCTCGCCGACCAAGCGTTGATGAGCGCGCAGGCCGACGTGGTGTCGTGGCAGCGCACCGAGCAGCCCGCGGCCCAGGGTGGCGACCCGTCGGCGATCGGTGCGGTCCTCGGCGGCATCCTCGTCGACAGCTTCCTGCGCGGAGGCGGCGGCGGACTCGGCGGTGGCCGCATCGACACCGGCGGTTTCCCCAGCCGCAAGGGTGACGGGTACAGCTACGACGGTCGTTCGCCGGGATCGTTCGGCGGGTCGGGGAGCTCCGGCCGGATCGGCGTCGGCGGGCGGTTCTAGCCCTGGTCTGGCGGTTCCGCTTTACACCGGAGCGAGGCTGAGCTTGCTGTGGCGCGCGATCGCCGCGAAGTCTTGGTCCGCGTGGAGCACGGGGATGTCTTCCCTGATCGCATGTGCTGCGATCAAGCAGTCGAGCAACTTGCGGACAGTCTCGCCGCTTTTTCGGCATCCCCGATACAGTGCCGCGGCGTCGTCGTAGTGGGCCGGGGTCGTCGGGAGCACGACCGCGCGGGCGATGAGTCGACGGAGGTTGTGTAGGTGAGTCTCGTCTCGTGCGCCGGCCAGCACCTCCATGCGGATGGCGTCGCACACGGCGATGTCGCCATCAAGGAGGTTCGAGACACGGTTGCAGGCCGGGCTGCCGGTGTCACGAAGAAACTCGATCCATGCCGACGAATCGACCAGGATCATGCGAAGCGTCCCTCGCGCATGTCGTCAAGGTCGCCGTCCCATCCGGAACCGCGCATGTTGCGGGCCTCGTCCAGGCTCAGCGGCTCGTCGGCGAGGGACCGGAGGGCGAAGTTCACTGCCTCCCTCTTGGTGGCGAAGTGGTAGCGGTGCATCACGGTCTCGCAGGCTTGTTCATCGATGTCGATGTTGGTGCGAGTCATACACCAACGATACACCTACGTGGACCGACGTCGAAGTGCCGTTGTTCCGGCGACGGAGGCCAGGGCGCAGAGGGCCGCGACCAGCGGGACGATTCGACCCGCGAGCCACGCCGGACGGGCCTGCGAGCGAGCGGCATCGGCCAGGGAGGCGCGCGTCGCTGCGTCGTAGCGGAAGGTCGCGGCGAAGTCGGGCAGTGACCGGTCGCCGGCGCGGTAGTCGCGGCGCACGGCGATCTCCGCGTCGATGATGAGACCCGACCGTTTGTCGACCCAGAGGGTGTAGCGGCCGCCTTGATGGGCGTCGGCGGTGATCGGGGTGTCGCCGGGCCAGCCGAACCAGGCGGCGGGTTTGGTGATGCGGCTGCGGGGGTCGGCGCCGGGGAGCGTGGCGAGATTGGTGTCGGGGATGTCGGCGCGCAGACGCACGATTGACAGGCCTTCGACGGTGTCGTCGCCGAGCTTCTGCAGCGCGACGGTGCGGCGGGTGATCGGGTCGAAGAAGCGCAGACCGTCGTCGGCACGCAGGCGCGGCGCGAACAGGTAGGTGAAACCCGAGCGGTCGGGAAGGACAGTGGCGGGGCGCGTCGAATCGGTCTGGACCGATGATTCGCCGGTGGGTTCGGCGGTCGTGCGGCTGATGGTGACGCGGTCGACGACGGCGGACAGGACGGGGTCGGTGCACCCAGTGCTCGCAGGGGCGTCACGACGGATCGCGGTGCCCGCCTGGAGGGTCGCGGTCTTGCGGTCGGCGGGGCGGACGACGACGACGCGCTGGTTGCGGATCAGGGTGCGCGGGGGCGTCGCGGCGGCGGTAGGACGGTCGAGAGAACAGCGGTCGAAGGTGGCTGCGGGGGCCGTCGACTTCGACGTGGTCACCAGACTGGTATCCAGCGAGACGCGCGCTAGTTGGGGCGCGAGGAGCGTCGGCGAGGCGA
>CAZVVS010000241.1:0-7576 GCA_964630585.1 uncultured Gordonia sp. | reverse complement strand
GGGGTGCCCGAGATGATCTCGTGCGCGATGGTGAAGCGGGCGATGCTGGCCTCCGAGCACGAGGGCCAGGCCAACCAGCAGTCCACCGCGGTGATGGGGCCGTTCACCGCGACCAGCCAGGTCGCCTACCGCAACCCCGACGGCAACCTGTATCTGACGACTCAGGAGTCCGACGCGCTCGACGGGCTGCCCTCGGGTGCGGTGTCGATGGAATGCGCGGGCATGTGAGCACCCCGTTCACACTCCCGCACGGGCAGACCGTCACGATCCTGCGCTCGACCAAGGACCGCCACGGCGACCGGGTCGGCGCCGAGGTCGACCACACCATCGCCGGGTGCGGTGTCGACTGGAACGCCACCACCTCGAACCGCGAGTTCCAGGACGTGCAGATCACCGACGCCGACCTGTATGTGCCGCGCGCCGCCGATGTGGTGGCCTCGGACAAGGTTGAGATCGGCAGCCGCACGTTCCACGTGTTGGGCAAGCCGATGTGGGACCAGGTTCATCCGATGACCGGCACCGACTACGGCTACAAGTTGGTGCGTCTGCGGGAGGTGGCCGGTGCGTGATGTGAAAGTCGGGTCCCGCGACGGCTACAGCGGGCTGGCTGATTGGCTGCTCAGCCCGCAGTGCAACCGGCTGGTGTTCGCCAAAGCCAGCCAGGCCCAGCTGGTGTATCAGGCGCTGGTGCGCAAACGCACCGGTGCGTTGGCGCGCTCGGCGAAGGTGTCGGTGGTGCGCGGCGGCCCCAAGTCTGACCGGTGGGTCGGGCGGCTCACTGCCACCGCACCGTATGCGGCGTCGCACGAGTTCGGCCACGACGGGGCACGCGAGTTCGGCCGCGACGGCCGCAGTGTGCGCCGCGACGGGTTCAACGAGCTCCGCCAAACCCTCAAGCACCTGGGAGGCTGAGCAATGCAGTTGCCCGCCGACTACAAGCCGTCGTGGTGGCCGGCCGAGGATGTGGTGGCCGACATGGTGCAAACCCAACTCGACCGCTGCACCCCCGGTGGTGTGGCGTGCACATGGCTGCCCGCCAACGCCGAGACCGTCATCACCGGTGGCGGTGTGGTGGTGCGGGTGCATGCGATGCCCGGCATCGTCGAAGACCGCGTCCTGCGGTATGTGCCGGTGCAGCTGGAGGTTCTCGCGGCGACCCGCAACACCGCGACCCTGGTGTTCGACTTCCTCTCCGACGTGCTGTGCACCCAGTACGTCGCCGGGGGCATAGTGCCGCGCGCCGACGGCTCCACCACCCCGATCCGCGGGTTCTCCGTCTCGGAGACCCCGCAGCAGATCGTGTTCGACGACCCGGATGACCGGCTCGTGCAGGGCACGTTCGTGTTGGCCACCGGTAAACGCCGGTAGCCCCCGATACCCCCGATCCCCATCACCTGCCGCCAACCCGGTTGCGGGTGTTTCGTCATGCCCTGCGGGGCGAGAAACCCTTGAAGAAAGAGGACCCCCAATGTCTTCGATCACCGCATATCAGGACGCCGTGGACGCTGGTGTCGTCGTCGTCCAGGACCTCGCCGTGTTCGCCACCCCGTGGGAGCCCGGCATCACCTTCCCCGACCCGGCATTCGACGCCACCGGCATCCTCGACGAGGTCGTCGAGGACCTCGGGCTGCTGTCGCTGGGCCGCATCGACCAGAAGGGCGCGGCGTCGCTGTCGCCGGACGCGAAGTACAACGAGATCATGGGCTACGGTGCGCTCGCCCCGCGCCGGCGCATCCTGCAGTCCGAGGGCATGGCGATCGCCATCCAGCCCCAGGAGGCCCGCAAGATCACCCACCGCATCCAGGCCAACCTCAACGACGACGCGTTCGTCGGCACGACCACCGGCGGGTTCCGCGCGAAGAAGACCGCGGGCATCCCCCCGAAGTATTGGTCGATCCTGCTGCTCGGGTTGGACTTCAACGACCAGACCGGCAACGAGGTGCTGCCGTGGTGGTTCTTCCCCAAGACCGGGTCGGACAAGGGCGGCAAGATCAGCCTGTCCCAGGATGCGCCGATGATGCCCGAGCAGAGCCTGATGATGTTCCAGGACGGTGACAACCTCTACGAGTTCGGCATCGACGGCACCGGCTGGGCCGAACTCGCCCCGTCGCTGGGCTGGGCGTCGTCGACCGAGTTCACCGTCACCATCACCGGTACCCCGACCGGTGGCACGTTCACCCTGTCGCTGGGCGGGCAGACCTCGGCGGGGATCGCGCACAACGTGACCGCGACCAACCTGCGCTCCGCGCTGGAGGCACTGTCCAGCGTCGGCGTCGGCCACGTCACCGTCACCGGCAGCGCCGGCGGCCCCTTCACGGTGGTGTTCGACGAGACGGTGACCGGCACCCTGACCGGTTCGGGTGCGAGCCTGACCGGCGGCACCAGCCCCGACGTCGTCATCTCCTGATTGTCACCGGGGCCGCGTTCTATCGGGGGGCGCGGCCCCGGTGCCTTCACCTTTCCCCCGTACCCCGTACCCCGTGAGGACCTGTAGATGACCACTGCCAAGAAGCCTGCACCGCGCAAGACGGCCGCCCGCAAAGCCGCCCCGCGCAAAGCATCACCACAGCCCCCGGCTGATGTGGATGTCGACGCCGAGCGTGAAGCCGCCGCACAGCAGCAGCTGCGTGATGATGCGCAACGCGCTCGGGAGAACCTTGTCGACTTCGAGGCCTACCGGGCCCGAGCCCGCATGCGGCTGGGCAACACTGCCGAACCGCAGCAGATCGTCCCGTTCGTGCTGGGCCCGGCCCAGGGGTTCGACCCGCCGATCGTCATCACCATGCCCGAGGCGACCCGCGACCAGCTGGCCATCGACGAGTACGTCGAAGACGGCAAGCCGATCAAGGCGCTGCGCCTGATGTTCAACGGGCGACCCGACGACTTCGACCGCACCCTGGATGCGTTCGACGCGCAGGTGAAGGCGCTGCGCGCCGACGGCGAGCACATCACCACCCCCGAGCTCGTCATCGCGCTGTGGCTGCGCGTCCTCGACCACTTCACCGCACAGGTCGGACCGGGGGCTGCTGATGTGCCGGGGGGCTCGAACGGCTCGTAGACCTCGTCGGGGGCTACGGGCCGGGTATCCGCGCCGACCTGGCCGAGGTTTATCACTACGACCTGGGTGACTGGTTTCGCGGCGAGCGGGACTGGCGCGACCTGTTCGAACTGCTCGACGAACTACCACTCGGCTCGCGGTATGTCGCGTGCCTGCAGGAGGACATGGAGTTGGCCGCCCGCCAGGGACGTCGGCCAAAACACCCGCCACCGGATTCGCCGGGCTGGCGCGGGTTCGACAAGCACTCCTATGACTTCGCGCGCATCACCGCACTGCTCGAACAGCTGCTGATCGCCGCGTGCAAGGGCGACCCGTCCACGGCGGGCATCACACCGTGGGTGCCGGTACCGGCGGTGGACAAGCTAAAACGCGAGCAGGTCCGCGACCGGCTGCAACAAATCATGGACCGCGTCGACGCGGTGTGGGAAGGCAAGGAGGTGCACTGAGTTGGCCCATTCCGCCGGTTCTGCCTCCATCGACATCAAGCCGTCCCTCGCCGGGTTCGCCAAGGACCTCAAGAGCGACCTGCGCAATGTCGACGTCGAGCACACCGTCGACATCAAGCCGTCGCTGGCCAGGTTCGTCGAAGACCTGCGCAGCGACCTGGCCAAGATCGACGCCGAATACCAGGTCGACGTCTCGGCCGACCTGACGCGCTTCCGCGAGCAGATCGCACGCCTCGACGGTGCCAACGTGACGGTCAACGTCGACCTCGCCGGTGTCGAGGCGGTGGCGGCGCGGCTGGCCGAGCTGGCCCGCGACCGCAACACCACCATCAACGTCAACCTCGACGACAAGGGTGGCCTCGAGCGCGCCAAGGCCGGCGCCGACAACGCCGAGCGGTCGCTGTCGGGGATGGGTGCAGTCAAGTTCGTCGGGCTGGCCTCGGCGATCACCGCGCTGATCCCGGCGCTACTCGGTGTGATCGGCGCTGCTGGTGGTGCTGCCGGCGCGCTGGGCGCGATCGGCGGTGTCGGTTTGATCGGCTCGACCGGTTTGGCCGACACGTTCTCCGCGATCAAGGAACAGTCCAAGGGCGCCGGCGATGCTGCCGACGAGTTGGCCGACAAGCAGCACAACGTGGAACAGGCCGCCAAGGGTGTGGCCGATGCCCAGCAGGATTTGGCCGACGCGCAGCGCGACGCCCGCCAGGCCCAGCAGGATTTGGCCGAGTCGTATGAGGAAGCGCGGCGCTCGCTGCGCGACATGAACGACGAGCTCACCGATGCGGCACTGTCGCAGGAGGATGCCGAGATCTCGTTGGCGCGCGCCCAGGAGCGCCGCAACAAGGTCTATGCCGCCGGCGGATCGTCGACGCTGGACCGCGCCGAGGCAGACCTGGGGGTGAAGAAGGCCCGCCAGCGCCTCAAGGAGGCGCGCTCGGATCATGCGGACAAGGCCACCGACACCGGTGAGGCCAACCGCAAGGGCATCGAGGGCTCTGATGAGGTCCAGGGCGCCAAGCAGGCCAAGGCTGACGCGGATCGGCGGGTGGCCGACGCGCAGGCCAAGCTGGCCGACGCCGCATACAACCTGGCCAAGGCGCAGAAGGAACTCGCCAAAGGGTCGGGTGCCGCGGACAAGGTTGCCCAGGCGATGGCCAATCTCGCGCCGAACGCACAAGATTTCGTGCGCCACATGCAGTCGCTGAGCCCGGCGTGGAAAGAACTGCGCATGGCGGTGCAGGACAAGCTGTTCGAGGGCTTGGGCGCCTCGGTCAAGACGTTCGCCGATCAGAACCTGCCCGGGCTCAAGACCGGGCTGACCGACATCGCCGGCTACATGAACGGCACCCTCAAGCAAACCCTGACCGACCTGTCCGCAGAGTTTGCGGGGTTGGCCGCCGGCGGGCAGCTCGACGGTTTGAAGACCGCGGCACAGTCGGCGCTCTCGGGTGTGTCGCCGTTGATCACCGGTGTCGTCAACGCGATCGCCACCATGGCCAACACCGTCGGCCCGACGCTGGGCCCGCTGTTCGCCTCCCTCGGCGAGGTGTTCCGCCAGATCGGCCCGTCGCTGGGTACCGTCGGCGCAGCTCTGAGTAAGGCTTTGACGACGCTGATGCCACACCTGGGCTGGTTCATCGAAGCCTTGGCCAACGGGCTGGCGCCGGTGCTGCCGGTGCTGGGCAAGCTGATCGGCGCGCTCGGCGACGCGTTGCAGCCGCTGATCCCGCCCCTGTCGCAAGTACTGCAGGTGCTGGGCAATGCGCTGGCCGAGGCACTGCCGATCGTGGCGCCGTTCTTCGCCGAACTCGTCTCACTGGCCGCCGACCTGTTCGCCGCGGTCGCACCGAACCTGCCGATCCTGCTGACGTTGCTGTCGTCGATCTTGACGCCGCTGGTCGGTGTGCTGCGCAGCGTGCTGCAGGCGCTGGCGCCGGTGATCAAGCAGATGGGCGAGAAACTCAAGCCCGTCATCGCCGCGCTGGCCCCGGTGCTCAAGCAGATGGGCGAGCAGCTGGGCAAGGCGCTGGTCGACGCGCTCAACCGGCTGATGCCGTTCCTGCCGCAGCTCGTGCAGTCGGTCGTGGACCTGGCGTTGGCGATGATCCCGCTGCTGCCGCAGTTCGCCGACCTGGCGATTTCGCTGCTGCCGCTGCTGATGGACATCGTCGTCGCGACGATGCCCCACATCATCAAGCTGGTGAACAAGTTCACCGAGTTCGCCGTCGCCGTCATGCCGTACGTGATCACCGGCGTCAAGAAGGTGATCGAGGTCATCAAGTGGCTGATGGACAAGGTCGGCGACCTGGCCGGTTGGGTGAGCAAGAAGTTCGGCGACATCGTCGGATTCGTCGCCGACCTGCCCGCCAAGATCCGCGAGAAGTCCAAAGGCATGTGGGACGGCCTCAAGGACGCGTTCAAGGCCGCCCTGAACTGGATCATCGACAAGTGGAACGATTTCAAGATCGAGATGAAGGTCCCCGACGGTGTGCCGATCATCGGCGGGAAGACCTTCAGCATCGAGACCCCGAACCTGCCGAAGTTCGCCGGCGGTGGCTACACCGGGCCCGGGGCGAAGATGACCCCGGCTGGGTTGGTGCACGCCGGGGAGCATGTCATCCGCAAGGACTCGCGCGACCGGGTCGAGAAAGACCACCCCGGGGCGCTGGACTACATCAACGCGACCGGGCTGCTGCCCGGCTACGCCGACGGCGGCAACGTCGAGGAGTCCGAGTCTGCGGACCGGTTGATGCGGTCGATGAACTTCGCCAAGTCGCTGGCCGGCACCCCGTACCAGATGGGCGGGTTCTCCCCGCAGTCGATCGACTGCAGCGGCCTCGTGGCGGCAGTGGTGAACGTGTACACCACCCAGGACGGGGACGCGTGGGCCGCTGGGCGCATGTCCACCGTGAACGAGGGCGACTGGCTGCGCTCCCGCGGGTTCACCACCGGCAAGGGCGGGCACGACGATGCGATCACCATCGGCTGGTACGACCAGGGCGGCGGGGAGAACGGGCACACCGCCGGCGAGTTCCCCGGCGGCATCCAGTTCGAGTCCCACGGGCCCACTGGTGCGCCCGCCGAGTACGGCACCGGCCAGGGCATCGACCAGCCGATCTTCACCGACTTTGCCCACCTCAAGGTCAGCGCCAAAGCGGCCGAGGACGGCAACAAGGGCGACAAGGTCACCAACCCCGACGGGTCGCACAACCCCTCCAAGATGGATGAGAACGACGGGCGCGGTGAGCCGCAGAAGTACGGGCCCGGCGACGGCGCCAGCAAGTCCAGCGGTGACGAGCGGTATCCGACGTCGCTGTCGGGATGGGCCGGGTTCGCCGCCAAGGGCATCGCCGAGGGGCAGACCAAAGACGCACTCGGCGTGCTCGGCATCCCCGACACCCCCAACTTCCTCTCGGCGTTCTCCGAGCTGAACAAGCAGGTCCGCATCTACGACCAGAAGTCCAACAAGACCCTGTTCGGCGGGTATGACGGCAAAGACGAGCGCAAGCGGCACAAGCTGTTCGACACCGGTGGCTGGCTCGAACCGGGTGTGACGATGGCGCGCAACCTCACCGGTAAGCGCGAAGCAGTCCTCACCAACGAGCAGTGGTCCACCGCCGAACGCGCACTGGCCGCACTGCCGCCGGCGCGCTCGGCGCCGTCGCGCCCGGAGCTGGTCGGCGCGGGTGTGGGCAACAGCCGCAGCGAGAACACGACCTACAACATCTCCACCGCCCGGGTCGAGGACGCGTTCTATCTGTCGCGCCAGCGCGAGGAGCGCCGTGCGGCGGCGGCGATCAGCAGATGGCGATGAGGAGGTAGACCGCGCGTGTATGTGGCGACGATCGAGCTGGAGACCGACGACGACTATGCGTTGGTGTCGGCACCGGACGGCCGGTTCGGCGAGGAGGGCATCGAGCTCGACGTGTCGCCGACCGGTGTGTATTCGACGGCGTTCACGCTGCGCACCATTTCCGGGGCGTTCGAGATCGGTGGCCGCGCCGTCGGCCACGAGATCCCCATCCGCGATCTGACGCTGCCGTTCAACCTGTATGCGATGCCCGGCCAGAGC